>JBOFJB010000055.1:0-4287 GCA_051650465.1 Dermatophilaceae bacterium
TTCCGTCATCCGGGGTGGATGACGGCGACGCACCTGAGATTTCCCGACTCCCTTCGCCGGTGCTAACCGGATCAGGTTCGAGGGTCTGCGGGCGGACCGCACTCTCAGCGCTCGGGGCGCTCCCCTGTCGTTCGACGCCGCCAGCATAACCCCGCGTGGCTAGGGTGAGCAGGGTCCGTTCCGGTAGGGCTCGGGCACGACATCCGTTCCGACCACCCGAGGTGACAGAACGTGGGAACACTCGCCTGGAAACTGCTCGGCACCGGGGGCACCCTGCTCGCCGGCGTCCTCGCCGGCAAGGTCGTCGACGCCGTCTGGGCCAAGGCCGGCCAGGACAGCATCAACCCCAAGAGTCCGGACGCCCCGCTCACCAAGGCCATGGCCTACGCCGCCCTCACCGGTCTCGCTGTCGGCACGGCCAAGACCCTCACCACCCGCAAGGCCGCCCGGTACTACGAGAGGTCGAGCGGTCACCTGCCGAAGCAGATCCGCGACGACGCTGCCTGACCGCGTCTCGCCCGGCACAGAGTCGAGGTGCGATCCACGACGACGCCTCGGCGAACCCGACCGGTCCGACATCGACCGAGCCGACGATGTCGCCCGGATCGGCTCGTCGCGGCAGACTCGGGCCCGTGACGTCACCAGGACACCCGCCACACGACCACGCCAGCCGATCTCCGCATCCCCACGCGCCGGGCGGACGGCCTGGCCCGGCGGAGTGGGACGCCCGCTACGGCGAGCAGGAGCACATCTGGAGCGGCGAGCCGAACCACGCACTCGTCACCGAGGCCGCCGGACTCGTCCCCGGCCGGGCGCTCGACGTCGGCTGCGGCGAAGGCGCGGATGCCGTGTGGCTCGCCCGCCGCGGCTGGGACGTCGTCGGCATCGACCCATCAGTGGTGGCCCTCGACCGAGCACGAGCGGCAGCCGCGGCCGCCGCCGCCGAGGTCACCTGGCGGCACGCTGAGCTCGCGGACGCCGCCAAGGACCTGGCCGACGCGTCCTTCGACCTGGTCACGTCGTGCTATCCCACCCTGTTCACCGACTCCGACCCGCTCCCGACGCTGCGGCGCCTGGTCGCCCCGGGTGGCTCCCTGCTGCTCGTGCACCACGCGGACGTCGATGCCGAGCAAGCCCGTGAGCACGGCTTCGACCCGTCCGAACTGCTGTTCCCGGCCGATGTCTCCGCCGGTCTCGACGACCACTGGGAGGTCGCCGTCGACGAACGGCGACCGCGCGTCATTCGGGGTGGCTCTGGTGCGCACCACGCGGACGACCTCGTCGTCCGCGCCGTCCGTCGGCCGTGACGCCGAGGCTGGCGCACCGGACGGTCACGCACCGATGCCGCGGCGGGACGCCTCCAACATCTCGGCCCCTTCGGGGACCGTGAGACGAAGACCCAGTTCCGACCGCCGCGCGTCGAGCACCCCGGCGGCGGTGGAGCCACTCCTCGACGACAGCAACTCGCCGGCCGTGCGCCGCGAGCGAAGGTGAGCGGGCATCGTCCATCCTCGAATCCGTGATGCGGCCGGCGCCGAGCTAGCCCCGTTCCGAAGGGCCTCGCTCGGATGAGGCCGTGGCAGTGAAGGTGCTATCGGGCGGGAGGGAAGCGCCGTCGCCGCCGCCGGAGCGGTCGCCGTCATCACCGCGGGTGCCACGCAGGCGGGCGACCACCGGCCAGAGCAACACCGCGAGGACGACGGTGTAGCAGACCCACGCGACCGGGCCGCCAACCAGCCCGTGCAGCTCGCCGCCGGTGGTCTGCAGCGAGCGGCGCAGGTACCGCTCGAACAGCGGGCCGAGGATGGTGCCGACGATGAGGGGCAGGACCGGCAGCCCGAACCGGCGCGTCGCGAATCCGACACCCCCGAGGGCCAGCAGGAGGAGGAGGTCGAACGGCTGGGCGTTGACCGCGTAGGCACCCATCGAGGCGAAGAAGAGGATGCCGGCGTACAGGTACGGTCGGGGGATCCGCAGCAGGGTGGCCCAGGCGGGCGCGAGCGGCAGGTTGAGCAGCAGCAGCAGTGTGTTGCCGATGAAGAGGCTCGCGACGAGCATCCAGACGAGGTCCGGCTCCTTGGTGAGCAGCAACGGCCCGGGGTCGATGCCGTAGCTGCTGATCGCGACGATGATGATGGCCGCGGTCGCGTTCGTCGGGAGCCCGAGCGCCAGCAACGGCACCATCGTGCCCGCGGCGGACGCGTTGTTCGCCGCCTCGGGGCCGGCGACGCCCTCGATGGCGCCCGTGCCGAACTCCTCGGGGTGCTTGGAGAGGCGGCGCTCGGTGAGGTACGAGAGGAAGGTCGGGATCTCCGCGCCGCCGGCCGGGATCGCCCCGAAGGGGAACCCGAACGCCGTGCCGCGCAGCCACGGTCCCCATGAGCGCCTCCAGTCACTGCGCGACAGCCACGGCCGACCGACCGGGATGACCGCCGCGGCCGTGCGGCGCAGGTGCGCGGCGACCCACAGGGCCTCGCCGACGGCGAAGACGCCGACCGCGACGACGACGACGTCGATGTTGTCGGCGAGGAACGGGCTGCCGAAGGTGAGCCGCTGCTGACCGGTGACGAAGTCGGTGCCGACCAGGCCGAGAGCGAGGCCGACGAGCAGCGCCGCGAAGCCGCGGACCCGCGAGGTGCCGAGGATCGCCGAGGTCCCGACGAGGGCGACGAGGATGATCGCGAGGTACTCCGGTGCGCCGAGGGTGATCGCGAACTCGGCGACCTGGGGCATGAGCAGCACGACGAGGAGCGTCCCGATCGTGCCGGCGACGAAGGACCCGATCGCGGCCGTGGCGAGCGCCTGCGCCGCCCTCCCGGCCTTGGCCATCTTGTTGCCCTCGAGGGCGGTGACGACCGACGCGGACTCGCCGGGCGTGTTGAGCAGGATCGACGTCGTCGACCCGCCGTACATCCCCCCGTAGAGGATGCCCGCGAAGAGGATGAGCGACTGCTCGACCGGCAGCCCGTAGGTGAGCGGCAGGAGCAGCGCGACCGTCATCGCCGGGCCGATGCCGGGGAGCACGCCCACCGCGGTGCCGACGACAACGCCGACGAGGGCGACGAGCAGGTTCACCGGGGTGATGACGGCGGCGAAGCCCCCGAGCAGGGCGTCGAGGTCACCCATCAGAGGATTCCCTGGAGGATGCCGGCGGGCAGGTTGACGCCGAGCCCGATCGCGAACGCGTAGAACGTGGTGAGGGCGAGCGCGATGCCGATCGCAAGCCCGCGGACGTGGTTCCGGTTCCCGAGGGCGTAGGCCGAGACCGCGAAGAGCAGCGAGCCGCTGATAACCCACCCGAGCGGCTCGATCAGCACGGCATTGAGCAGGAATGCGCCGGCGAGGATGGCGACCGTGCGCCAGTCGGCGCGGGTGCCGGGCTCGACATCCTCCCCAGCCTCGGCGGTACCGACCCCGCCCCGGGCGACGTCGAGGGCGTAGAGAGCGGCGACGACGAGAAGGAGCCCGCCGACGGCGAACGGCATCGCCCGCGGCCCGACCGGGTCGTTGCTGCTCGTCGCGGCCCCGATGCGGGTCGCGTCGGCGATGACGACCGCCCCGACCGCGGCCAGGGCCGCGCACAGACCGAACTGCGCGCGGTCCCTGACCCGGCCGGTGGCCGGCACCTGAGGCATCGTCAGGACAGGCCGAGCGCTTTCAGCGTTGTGGCGACCTCGGCATCCTGCTCCTTGATGAACGCGCCGAATTCGTCGCCGGTGGCGAACGCGTCGACCCAGCCGCGCTTCTCCAACTCGGCCTTCCACCCGGCGGACTCGTGCATCGTCGTGAACGCGTCGATCCAGGTCTTCGTGTCGGCGTCCGAGATGCCGGGTGGGGCAACAACCCCGCGCCAGTTGGTGAACTCGAGGTCGATGCCCTTCTCCTTGAGTGTGGGCACGTCGGGTAGGGCCTCGACCCGCTCGGGCGAGGACACCGCGAGGATGCGTAGTTCGCCGGTGGCGACCTGGTCGCTGAACTCACCAAAACCGCTCGCCCCGAACGCGACCTTGCTGCCGAGCAGGGCCGGGAGGAGTTCGCCACCACCGTCGTAGGAGACGTAACTGACCGTCTTGGGGTCGATGCCGACGGTCTGGGCGAGTTGCATGGGGAGGAGGTGGTCCGGACCACCTGGTGTCGAACCGCCGCCCACGGCGAGCGACTTCGGGTTCTTCTTCCAGGCTGCGACGAGTTGGGTGATGTCGGTGTACGGCGACGCCTTCGGCACGACGATCGCGCCGGCCTCCTCGATGAGTTTGGCGATGGGCGTGGTGTCGCTCAGCGACGCCG
>JBOFJB010000056.1:0-4536 GCA_051650465.1 Dermatophilaceae bacterium
ACCGAGAACCCCGCCGACTGCCGAGACGCCGACCACCCAGAGGGCTGCACCGAGCACCACTGTCGTCAGCGCCACCATGCCTCGGGAGCGTAGCCGCGGGCTCGTTGCTAGCGTCGGTCACCGTGAACCGTGCCGCTGAGACCCCTGCTGCAGTGCTCGCGGCCCTCGTCGCGGACGACCCGGGCCGGCCCCGAATCACCTCCTACGACGACACCGACGGCCCTACCCGCGGCGAGCGCGTGGAACTGTCGGCGAAGGTCCTCGCGAACTGGGTAGCGAAGGCGGGCAACCTCATCCGGGAGGAGTTCGACGCCGCGCCCGGCACCGTCGTCCGGCTCGACCTGCCGCCGCACTGGCGCACGCTGTACTGGGCCATGGCAGCGTGGTCACTCGGCGCCGTCGTCGAGATCCCCGGCCCGGATGACGCCCGCGCACCGACTGTAGGCGACCTCTCGGCGGTCGCCGCCGCCACCCGCCCGTACCGGGATGACGCCGACCCGGCTCCTCGCGTCGACGCACCTGGCGTGGGCGCTGCGGACATCGTCGTCACCGACCGGCCGCAGCGCGGCGATCGGCCGCCGGCGCTCATCGTGGTCACGCTGGCCGCGTTGGCGCGAAGCGCTCCGTCCCCGGTGCCGGACGGCGCCGTTGACGAGGCGCGCGAGATCGCCACCCACGGCGACGTGCTCGACCTCTGGGACACCCCGGCATCCGGTGACCCCGCCCTCCGCACCGGAGGAACCGTCATCCGCTACGGGGAACTCGTTCCCGGCCCGGCGGCGCTGGGTGGCTCGGCCCCTCGGGTGCACATGGCGACGCCGGACACCGCGACCTTTCTCCGGCTGTCGGTGGATGCGTGGGCCGCGGGCGGCTCGGTGGTGCTTACTCGCGGCCACCCGCCCGCTGGCGCGCTCGACGCCCGGCTGCGCTCCGAGGGCGTGACCGTGACGGCGTGACCGCGCGACCGCACTTGCGCCGGTCAGCGAGGCATCCGAGCCTCTACCGCCCGCCAGGTCAAGGTGCCGACCACGCCGGTCTGGGCGATCCTCGCCCGCTGCTGAACCGAGCGGACCGCGGCCTCGGTGACCGGTCCGAACGACCCGTCGGGGGTCACTCGAAGGGCCCGCTGGAGCACCTGGACACCGGGGCCACCCGATCCCCGCCGCAGCACGGTGCCCCAGTACGGCAGCAGTGGGTGGGCCCGACGCTCGACGGCCTCCCAGGTGCCCCGGTCCGCGACTCCGGTGCCTGGCAGTCTCGCCGACCGTTGGAATGCGACAAGCGCCGCGTCGGTACGTGGCCCGAAGCGCCCGTCGACGGCAAGACCGCCGAGGGCCTGCTGCAGGATCCGCACCGGGGCACCGCTGGAGCCGCGGCGCAGCACGGTGGCCTTGAGGGAGGTGAACGCCGTGGTCCGCGCGGCCGCGGCCGAGGTCACCGCCGGCCCTGCCGAGCCGGCACTCCCGCGCGGTGGCGGCGGGGCCGCCTGGACCGACGGCGCCGACGGCGGCGTCATCCGGCTCATCAAGGCGTACCAGGTGGCCAGGTCGGCGACCCCGGTGGCGGCGAGCCGTGTGGTGCGCTGGTACGCGACAACCCGGGCCTCGGTGAGCGGTCCGAAAGACCCGTCGACCTGCACGCCACCGATCGCCCGCTGGAGCGCCGCGACCACATCGCCCGTGGCGCCTCGCCGCAGCACGGTGCGGGCGTACCGCTCCAGCGGGTGCGACCGGGTCGGCGCTTGCCGGAGTGCCACCATCCGGGCCCAGGTGGCGTTGTCGAGTTCGGTGGTGGCGCGCACGCCATGGGCGGCTTGCCACCTGCCGACCGCGGCCGCGGTGAGCGGGCCGAACCGGCCGTCCTGAGCCGCACCCACGGCCTTCTGCGCGAGTTTCACCTCGGCGCCGCTGGCGCCCTTCCGCAGGTGCGGGTACCCGCTCGAGGTGAGGAGCGTTGGGGATGCCGCGGCCGACGGCGGCGGCATCAAGGCACCGGTTGGGCCGGTGAGCGGTGCGGTGACCGCGATGCCGGTCCACCAGGAGGTACGCGCGGATGCGCCGTCCCAGGTGAACGAGATGTGGATGTGGTCGGTGTGCGGAGACGCTCCGGTGTACGGCGTCCAGCCACGGTCGGGCGCGAAGGCGCGCCAGGACTGGCGGTTCCAGATGATGTAGTTGATGCCGAATCGGCGGGCCATCGCACCGGGTCGGCCCTGGGCGTCCGGTGCCGAGAGCCAGCGGGTGAGCGTGTCGGCCACGGTCCGCTGCTGGGGGTCGTGCGCGCTGATCATCCAGTCCAGCGCACGTCCTTCACCGTGTTCGGCGGCGCACGGCCGCACGATGCCGTACGCGCGGTTCCCGTAGGTGGCGTTGAGGAGTTTCGCGAACGCGACCGGGCCTGGCTGCGCCTCGGTGAGGCAGCGAGTGCCCTTCTGGTACGGGGGCGCCACGTCGAGTGCGCTGGGCAGCGCGCGGGTGGGCCGCGGCACCGGTACCGACGCGGCGCCGGCGGTGCTGCCCACCAGCGGGAAGGCGATGACGGATGCCGACACCGCGCCGAGCGTGCGTACCGACCGGCCACGCTCACGGCGGCGGCGCGGCCGTGTCGGACGAGCGGAGTGTTGGGGCAAGGTCACGGTGGGCGGGCCTCTCGACGGTGTCGGCGCCGCGCAGGGGCTCGGCGCCAGCCCGGACATCACTGGCCACAGGTGTCACACCCGTCATTCCAGGTCACCGGACATCACTGTTTTCCCACTGTCCGTCATCTGTCGGCAGCAGAACCGGCGAACTACAGACGTGTACTTCCGGTGTCTCGGCCGAACAGCCGACCCACCTGGTCGACCGTCGGCGGGGCCACCCGCAGTCGGCCACGCGTCGGCCAGCGCGGGGATGACGCGCCCGAGCGACCGCCGCGCCGGAGGACGACACAGCCGGCGCCGCCGCACCAGGGGTCGGGTCAACAGCACGCCAGATCAGCAGGCGCGAGAAGGCCGGTCGAGCGAGCGGACCTCGGCATCGACGTTGCGGAATCGCACCGTGGTGACCCGGGCGATCCGGGGTGAGACGGGCAGCATCCGGTCGACGTGCACCCACCGCACTCCGCGGCACCACAACTCGCGCGCTGCGTCGTCGGTGGGTGCGGTGTAGAAGGTGTCGTTGAGGGCGAGCCGTTCCTCGTCCCCGTACGTGTAGAACGCGGGCGGCCGCTCGGGCGGGTTCAGCCGAACCGCCGCCGAGGTGTAGGCCCAGGACTCGACGTACACCTGCCGCTCCGAGAACGCCGACACGAACCACCGCCGGACGTCGCATGGGGCGACGTCCGGCCGGGGCTCGAGCAGCCTCGGGGTCGAGCAGTGCCGGTTGACGAGCACGACCGTGTCGGAGTCGCTGTTCGACCGCAGCCAGCGCGCGGCGTCGACCATTTCCTGACTGAACGAGTGCGGGTACTGCAGCGCGGCGACCCGGATGGGGCCGTCCTCCCGGAGCACCGGCTGCGCGGGGACCTCCGCCACTGCGGTCACGTACCGCTCCAGCGGCGCGGCCCCGCTACCGACCGCGCCGGCCGGGCCGAGCACCGCCACCGTGGTGACCGCCACCGTCATCCGCCGGCCGGTGCCGAGCCGTGTCACGAACGCGAGAATGACGACCAGCCCGGCCCCGACGACGGCCAGACCGGTGTAGGCCATCGACATCGCGTCACCGACCATGCCGACGCTGTCCTGGGGCCGCACGCCAGGGATGACGACGACAGCGAGCACGGCAACGACCGCCGGGGCCCCGACGGCGAGGAAGCGGAACCACCCGGACGGGAGCAACTCGACGAGCCGCACCAGGCCGACGGCACTACCGACGGCGATCAGCGGGAGGCTGGAGAGCAGGAAGTACGCCTGGCTGCTACCGGGGTGGGACAGCAGCACCAGTGCGGCACCACTCACCACCGCGGCACCGAGACAGACCCAGAGCGCCGGCTCGCGGCGGGATTCGGCATCGAGAGCCAGCACCATCAACCCACCGGCCAACGCGAGCGTGCCGACCACTGCCGCCACGGCGGCGAGCACGAGCACGTCGACCGGTGCCTCGACGTTCGCGTCGGGCGCGAGTTGCTGTCCGAGCGTGGTCTGCCGGATGGCGCTGACGACATCGAGCCGAAGCCCACCGGACCCCGCCCGGAAGACGGCCACCACCGCCGCCACCAGCGCCGCGGTCAACGCACCCAGGTCGGCCCAGACCCGCCACCGCGACGGCGCCCGGCACACCAGGGTGGCCACCGCCGCGACGGCGACCCCGGCGAGCAGCGGCGGCATCGTCGACCCCTTCGTCCCCGACGCGGTGAACGCGAGCAGCACCGCCAGTGGCACCGCGCCCGCACCTGCCTGGTGCCGCCACCGGATGACGAGAACGGACAGCACCGCCATGGTGAGCACGACCCCCGGGGCCAGTGTGGGGCTGGCCGGGACGACCGGCCGGAGCAGCCAGAAGCCGTGGAACACGTTGGCCTGCGCGGCGAGAAAGGCCAGCACCAGCGCCAGCGGGACCG
>JBOFJB010000057.1:0-2163 GCA_051650465.1 Dermatophilaceae bacterium
GTGCGCGCGGTGCTGGAGTGCGCCGGCATCCACGACGTGCTGTCCAAGAGCCTCGGCTCGGACAACGCGATCAACATCGTCCACGCGACGGTCGAGGCGCTCCGAGGGCTCGAGCGTCCGGAGGCGGTGGCGGCGCGCCGCGGCCTCCCGGTCGACCAGGTCGCTCCGGCAGCGATGCTGCGCGCACAGGCCGCGGGCCTGGCCGAGAGCAAGGCCGGTGCATGATGGCTCGGCTCAAGGTGACCCAGACCCGGTCCGAGATCGGGGGCAAGCAGAACCAGCGCGACACGTTGCGGTCACTCGGACTGAAACGCATCGGCGACGTCGTCGTCAAGGAGGACCGCCCCGAGATCCGGGGCATGGTCCGCACGGTGACCCATCTGGTCGCCGTCGAGGAGGTTGAGTGAGATGGCCGACACCACCAAGGCCACGAAAAAGACCGGTGAGGGTGCCGCCGCGCTGAAGGTGCACCACCTTCGGCCCGCGCCCGGTGCCCGTACCGCCAAGATCAGGGTCGGTCGCGGCGAGGGCGGGAAGCGCGGCAAGACCGCCGGCCGCGGCACGAAGGGCACCAAGGCGCGGTACCAGGTTCCCGCCGGTTTCCAGGGCGGCACGACCCCGCTGCACATGAGGTTCCCGAAGCTGCGTGGCTTCACGAACCCGTTCCGCACCGAGTACCAGGTCGTCAACCTCGACAGGCTCGCCACGCTGTACCCGCAGGGTGGCACTGTCACGGTCGACGACCTCGTCGCCAGGGGTGCGGTCCGTCAGGGACACCCCGTCAAGGTGCTCGGTACCGGTGAGATCACGGTGGCGGTGACCGTCACGGCACACGCCTTCTCGGCCGCCGCGAAGGAGAAGATCGAGGCCGTGGGCGGTTCGGCCACCACGGCCTGACCACCGGTACCTGCCACTCGGATGACGCCGGGCCGGGCCTCGCTCCACTCGCCCGGCCGGCGTCGCCCGGCTCACCCGCCCGGCTCGGTGCCGATCGGTTCGGGTGCGGACCGCGCCACCCCGGCAGGTATCTTGAGACCGATCGCTGACGACGCGGCCTCATCACCGCCGCACCCTGGAGGACCGAAGTGCTCACCGCTTTCGGCCGCGCGTTCAAGACGCCGGACCTGCGCAAGAAGCTGCTGTTCACGCTGTTCATCATCGTGGTCTACCGCCTCGGCGCCCAGGTGCCGACCCCGGGCGTCAGCTACCCGCTCGTGCAGCAGTGTCTCGACGGCGCCGACGACACCAACCAGCTGCTCGGGCTCGTCAACCTGTTCAGCGGCGGGGCCCTGCTCCAGCTCTCGATCTTCGCGCTCGGCATCATGCCGTACATCACGGCGAGCATCATCGTGCAGCTGCTCACCGTGGTGATCCCGCGGTTCGAGGCACTGAAGAAGGAGGGTCAGTCGGGCCAGGCGAAGATGACGCAGTACACCCGCTACCTGACCATCGGTCTCGCGGTGCTGCAGAGCTCGACCCTGGTGACCTTCGCCCAGAACCCGCAGTCGCTGTTCGGCAACCCCGGCTGCACGAACATCCTCATCGACGACTCGGTCGTCACCATCCTCATCATGGTCCTCACGATGACCGCCGGCACCGGCATGATCATGTGGCTCGGCGAGCTCGTCACCGACAAGGGCGTGGGCAACGGGATGTCGCTGCTCATCTTCGCCTCGATCGCCGCGACCTTCCCGTCGTCGCTGTGGGCGATCCAGCAGCGCTCGGGCTGGTCGGTCTTCCTGCTCGTCATCGCCGTTGGGCTGGTGGTCATCGCCCTGGTCGTGTTCGTCGAGCAGAGCCAGCGTCGCATCCCGGTGCAGTACGCGAAGCGCATGGTGGGGCGGCGGGTCTACGGGGGCACGTCGACCTACATCCCCCTCAAGGTCAACATGGCCGGTGTCATCCCGGTCATCTTCGCCAGCTCGTTGCTCACCCTGCCGCTGCTCGTCGCCCAGTTCAACGAGACGTCCCAGGGGAACGGCCCGGCCTGGGTCGAGTGGATCACGACGAACTTCCAGGGCGGGGACCGGCCGATCTACATGATCACGTACATCGCCCTCATCCTGTTCTTCACGTTCTTCTACGTCTCGATCACCTTCAACCCGACCGAGGTCGCCGACAACATGAAGAAGTACGGCGGCTTCATCCCCGGCATCCGGGCCG
>JBOFJB010000058.1:0-3804 GCA_051650465.1 Dermatophilaceae bacterium
CGCCCGCGCTGCGCCCGACCCCGCGACCCTCCTGGGCGACCGGGTGACCCGCGGCGCCATCCGATCGTTCCTCCGGCAGCCGGGCGCCGCACGCTGGACGTTCCTGGTCATGCCGTTGCTGTGGCTCGGCATCGGCGCAGCGTACGGGCTGATCTCCCCCATGCTGGTGGACGCCGGCTGGTCACTGGAGCGGATCGGTGTCGTGACGGTGGTGGTGGGCGGCGCAGTGGCCATCGTCGCCGCGCTGGCCGGCGGCAGCCTGATCGCCCGTCTGGGGCGGCGCCGGGCACTGGTCGTCTTCTCGGGGGTGCAGGTCGTCGCCATCGCGGCGCTGCTCCCGCTCTCGCGAGGCTCCGCAGACACCGCCGTCGTGCTGGCCGCGGTCGCCCTGCTCAATGCCGGATACGCGGTGACCAACACCGCCGTCTACACGGTGTCGATGGACTGGAGCAGAGAGGAGGTGGCCGGTTCCGACTTCACCGTCCAATCCTGCTTCGCTGCGCTCTGCTCGCACGTGGTCGGTGCCGTGGCCCTCGTGGTGGCCGGAGCATTCGGCTACCACGCGGTCGCGCTCGGATCGCTGGCGCTCGCGGTGGTCGGGGTGGCCGCGGCGGCCCTGCTCTTCCATGACCCGGCCGACCGGCCGGCCTCGTCCCCGACCGCCCGGCCGGCAGCAGCCACCATGGCGCAATCCGGAGACCTCGGCGGCTGAGTCCTGGCCGCCGATCGCCGGGAGGCACCCGAGGACCGGACAGCCGCGGCGCCCGCAGCGCCGATCACCACCGATCGCCGGGCACCATCGCCGACCCCCTCGACGACACCGGCCGGATGACCCCGTGCCGAGGCTCGGGGTCATCCGGCCGTGACGAACCGGAGCATCCCCTCGAGCGAGGGCCCGACGAGCGCGCGGAAGCGGCCGCCGAGGACGGCGCCGAACAGCACCGAGAACGGGCCCGTGAAGGCCACCTCGTGCCGCACCCGATCACCGCCGCCGACGAGGGAACGGGTGAGCACCAGGCGGGCACCCGGCAGCCGGAACGTGACGACCACGAGCGAGCGCTGATCGTCCACGGTGGTGACGACGAAGGGCAGGGTGCGGCGCTCGAGACTGACGATCTCGCCACGTGCGCCCACCGTGAACTCGGCGTCGACGAGGCGGGCGCTTCGCAGACCCTGGTCCCAGTGCTCCCAGGTGGTGGGGTCGGTCCAGGCTCGCCACACCCGGTCCCGCCCCTCCGGTGGCGCCGGCGCCTCGGCGTAGAAGCGTCGCCGGGTACCGCTGGTCGTGGCCTTCATGCCGCATCCGTCGAGACGGCGGAGAGGCGTTGCGGGACGAGCGGGTCGTGGGACGGGAGGATGACGCCCCGATCCTGCAGGCTGCCGTGGAGCCGGCGGACCGCGCGGAGGTCGGTGTGGATCCCGGCTGTGGGGGCCGAGGCGTCCATGCCTGCGGCGGTGAAACAGATGTCCCCGGTGAACCACAGGTCGGCCTGGTCGGTCGTGAGTCGCGCGGTGACGGACCCCGGCGTGTGGCCGGGCGTGTGGATGGCGACGAGCGATCCGTCGCCGAGCAGGTCCACGGCCGGTCTCGGGTCGTGCTCACCGTCCAGCACCAGCGGCTCGCCCTCGACGTCGATGTACCGGATGCGGGTCGCGGCAGTGCGCCATCGCCAGTGCTCCGCGCCCACCTGCGCCGCTGCCCGGTCCTCGGCATCCGTCGTCCAGACGTCCGATCCCTCGAATGCCGGGACGCCTCCGGTGTGGTCGATGTGCTGGTGGGTCAGCACGACCGCGGTGACCGCCGAGGGCGCGAGGCCGAGCGAGGTCATCCGTTCGGCAATCGCCTCACCGCCGTTGAGCTCCAGGCGCAGGAAGCTCTGCACCAGTCGTCGCGCCCGTTGGCGCTCGCCCCAGGTGGCCGGGTCGTTGTAGCCGGGATCCACGCCGGTGTCGACGACCGTCAGGGTGTCGCCGCGCTCGATCAGATAGGTCCATACAGGCATCGGCGCGACGAACCGCCGATCGGCGAGGATCGCGAGGAAGCGCAGGACGAACGGCGTGCGCTCGGGGAGGAACCCGCAGGCATGCGCCTGCTTGATCGTCACGGTCCCGCAGCGGATCGCATGCACAGTGACCGGCTCGCCGGAGATCGTGAACCGTGCCTGGGCGTAGTCGTCGTCCGTCGCGTCCGACGCATGTTGAACGTTGTTTAGCATGCGCGGATGTTGGCAGGGCTCCATCCGTTCTGTCAACCTCTCCTCGTGACTCGTCGGCCCGGTCAGCACCACGGCGACCTGAAGCCGACCCTGATCGGCGCAGCGGTCGAGCTGCTCGAGGAGGGCGGCACCGACTCCCTGACGTTGCGAGAGGTCGCACGCCGCGCCGGGGTCTCGCCCGCCGCCCCGTACCACCACTTCTCCGACAAGTCCGCCATCCTGGCCGCAGTCGCCGTCGCCGGCTTCCTCCGTCTGAGCGAGGAGCAGGATGGCGTTCGAGCGCGCGATCCGCTCGGCCGGGTGGAAGCCCTCACCCGGGCGTACGTACGGTTCGCGGTCGCCCACCGCGCTCACTACGGCGTCATGTTCGCGGCCCTGCACGCGTCACCCGGCCCTGACTCCGGCGCCGCCGCCGCAGCCACGGACACTGCGTCCACAGCGCACCCCGCCGGGAACGACGTCGATCTGATCGCCGCCGCACTCGCGACGTTCGACCACCTGATCGAGGCAGTGGCGGCGGTCGACGTGCACTGGGACGCTGCTGAGATCCGGCGCCGAGCGCTCCTGGTCTGGGCGCACGCGCATGGCACGGTCGGCATCGCCGAGGCGGCCCGTGGTCTCGACCCCCACTACGACGCCGACGCGCTCGCCGCCGAGGCCGGACGCGCCGCTCGGGTACTCGTCGGGGCACCGCACGGCCGACCGGTGCCGTGACACGGGGCAGAGAACCGGAGCCGTGACACCCGATGGAGAACCTGCGCCAGGAAGTCCGAGAATCTGTTCCGGTCCACGTTCTGCCTCGGCGGACCCGGCGGCGCGAGGTGCCGGCGGGATTAGGCTCGGCGTCATCCGGCCCGGGCGACGCCACGGACCGCCACGAACGACCCAGGAAGAGCCACGATGACCACGTTCCCGACGCCCGAGATCACGCCCGACCCCGAGCGCGGTGCGCAGGTGGCGCGCGACGACCGCGCGCACGTCTTCCACTCCTGGTCGGCGCAGGCGCTCATCACGCCGTTGCCGATCGCCGGCGCCTCGGGCAGCCACTTCTGGGACTACGACGGCAAGCGCTACCTCGACTTCTCCAGCCAGCTGGTCAACGTCAACATCGGGTACCAGCACCCGAAGCTCGTCGCGGCGATCCAGGAGGCGGCCGCCCGGCAGTGCACCATCGCACCGAGCTTCGCCGACGAATCCCGTTCGGAGGCAGCGCGACTCATCACCGAGCGGGCACCTGAACGGCTGAACAAGGTGTTCTTCACCAACGGCGGCGCCGAGGCCACCGAGAACGCGATGCGGATGGCCCGCCTGCACACCGGCCGGCACAAGGTGCTCGCCACGTACCGCAGCTACCACGGCGCCACCGCGGGGTCGATCACCGCCACCGGTGACCCTCGCCGCTGGGCGAACGAACCGGGGATGCCGGGCATCGTGCACTTCTGGGGCCCGTACCCGTACCGCTCCGCCTTCCACGCGAGCACCGCCGAGGAGGAGGGTGAGCGCGCGCTGCAGCACCTGCGCGACGTCATCATGGTCGAGGGACCGCAGACCATCGCCGCGGTGATGCTCGAGACCGTCGTCGGCACCA
>JBOFJB010000059.1:0-7157 GCA_051650465.1 Dermatophilaceae bacterium
GGGCGAGTGATCGCAACGGTTTCACCGTAGTCGGTCAGGGTGAGGGTGTAGGTGGCCTCGGCGCCGTCGAAGAACGGGCCGACGAGGGTCGTGGTGCGCAGTTGGTCGTCGGCGGTGAGCGCGTAGGTGACCCGGTAGGTGCTACCGCTGTCGCCGAGCCCCAGCAGGCCGGTGACCCGCTCCCCGGCCAACGTGCCGGTGACCTGGGTGAGTACCTCACGGCCCGAGCGCCGCTCGTCCGTGACGGCCGGGTCGGCGGTCGCCGCGAGCAGCGCGGAGATTCCCCGCTCCGGGTCGAAGAACGTCGCCGGGTTGGGCGCGTTCAGGGTGTCGAGGTCGGTCTCGACGAAGTCGGGGGTGAACAGTTTCACCCAGGTGGTCTCACCGATGGCGACCACCTCGACCTGCCCGGTGACGCCTCTGGCGCGACCCGTGATGGAGCCCTGGAACTTCGGTTCGGTAGCGCTGACCACGCCCGTTCCCTGCGCGGCGGTGACGCCGGTCTGGGTCGTCGGGACATCGGTGCTGGTGAGTTCCAGGGCGACCGAACGAGCCTGGTCGAAGCCGACCTTGGCGGCAGCCAGTCGCTCGGCGGGGGCGCGTTCGGAGCGGTCGGCGGAACCATCCGAGCAACTGGCGACCCCGATAACGACGACCGCTGCGGCAAGGGCCTGGATGACGGAGCGGCGTCGCACACCGCGAGGATACGGCCCCGCCGAACGTCTGCGGGCTGGCGCGGGGGCCACCACCACTGTGGCCCGGGTGCGTGATCGCTGATGCCGCGGTCGATAGCCCTGGTCGCGGTGCGCCACCAGCATCGGTCGACATGCTGGTCGCGGTGCGCCACCAGCATCGACGGCGGTGTCAGCGCCGCACCTGGGAGCGAGCGGGACTCGCCGGCAGTGCTAGGCGTTCGCCCAGCGGTACGCCGATCGGTTTCAGGCACGTGTTTCGCTGCCTTGCATGGACTTCACTGATGTCGCCGTCGTCGGTCTCGTCGTGGTGGGCCTCTCCGCGACCGCTCTGGGCGCTCCGGTGATGCTGGCTCGCTGGGCAGCGCGAAGCCATGCGCTCCGGGCGGAGCAGGTGACCCAGCACGTCCTTCCGGGCCAGCAGGTGCTCCACGTGGGCCTGGGTCGTAGCCGCCGGCCGCTGCCGGTCACCGGCGCCATGGTCGTGCTGGGCGTCATCGGGGTCACCGCGGCACATCAACTCGGAATCGCGGCGAGTGCCGTCGTCGCGGCCGGCGTCGTCGCCGCACTTCTCGGCACGCATCGCCGGGTCCTTGTGGCAGCCACCGCGGACGAGGTCGTCGTCATCGAGACGACTCGCGACCTGGACCCGGTAGCCGTGCTCGACCGCATCCCGTGGGCCGAGTGGCAGCCGACCCGCCGGTGGGGCGTGGTCAGCCACCCGGTCGGCGGTCTCGACATCGTGGTCGTCGGCGCGGAACTGGCCGGACCGGCCATGGCCGACGCGGCAGGGAGCCACGTCGAGACGTTCGAGGTCCGCGACACCAGCCTCAGGTGAGCGTGAGGGTGGCGGCGTCATCCGACACGTCGACGGTGACGGTGTCGCCGTCGCGCACCTCGCCCGCGAGCAACGCTCGTGCCAACCGGTCGCCGACCTCACGCTGTACGAGCCGGCGTAGCGGTCGCGCCCCATACGCCGGGTCGTAGCCCTGCTCGGCGAGCCAGGAGCGCGCGGGCTCGGTGACCTCCAGGGAGATGCGCCGGTCGTGCAACCGCGTTGCGAGAGAACGCACCTGGAGGTCGACGATGCGCGCCAGTTCGGCCGTTGAGAGTGGCGCGAAGACGACCACCTCGTCGAGCCGGTTGAGGAACTCGGGCTTGAACGCCACCCGCACCTCGGCCATCACCGCCTCGCGCTTGGCGCCCGGGTCCAGCGTCGGGTCGACGAGATACTGCGACCCCAGGTTGGAGGTCATCACGAGGATGACGTTGCGGAAGTCGACCGTGCGGCCTTGACCGTCGGTGAGGCGACCGTCATCCAGCACCTGGAGCAGGATGTCGAACGTCTCCGGGTGGGCCTTCTCGACCTCGTCGAGCAGCACCACGGAGTACGGCCGACGGCGCACGGCCTCGGTGAGCTGGCCGCCCTCCTCGTAGCCGACGTAGCCAGGCGGGGCGCCGATCAACCGAGCCACGGCGTGCCGCTCGGCGTACTCGGACATATCGAGGCGGACCATGGCGCGCTCGTCGTCGAAGAGGAAGTCGGCGAGCGCCTTGGCCAGTTCGGTCTTGCCGACACCGGTCGGGCCGAGGAAGAGGAAGGACCCGGTCGGCCGGTCTTCATCGGCGACGCCAGCTCGCGAACGGCGCACGGCATCCGACACGGCACGCACCGCCTCGGTCTGGCCGATGAGGCGCGCGCCGATAAGTGACTCCATCGAGAGCAGCTTCTCGGTCTCGCCCTGGAGCAGCCGGCCGGCGGGGATGCCGGTCCACGCCGAGATGACCTCGGCGATGTCGTCCGCACCGACCCGTTCCTTGACCATGAGATCGGCCTGGTCAAGCGCCGACTCGGCCTGCTGCGCAGCGTCGAGATCCGTTTCCAGCGTGGGGATTTCGCCGTAGAGGATGCGGGAGGCGCCCTCGTAGTCGCCCTCGCGCTGCATCCGGTCGGCCTGGGTGCGTAGGTCATCGAGCCGGGCCTTGAGTTCACCGACCCGGTTCAGGCCAGACTTTTCGGCCTCCCAGCGCGCGGTGAGCGCGGCGAGTTCCTCGGATGCCTCGGCGAGTTCGGCACGCAGCCGCCCGAGCCGTTCGACAGAGGCATCGTCGGTCTCCTTCGCGAGGTGCAACTCCTCCATCCGAAACCGGTCGACCGCGCGGCGCAGCACGTCGATCTCCACCGGGCTGGAATCGATCTCCATCCGCAGCCGCGAGGCCGCCTCGTCGACGAGGTCGATCGCCTTGTCGGGCAACTGTCGGCCGGTGATGTAGCGGTCGGACAGGGATGCCGCGGCCACCAGCGCGGTGTCCTCGATCTCGACCTTGTGGTGCGCCTCGTAGCGTTCCTTGAGACCGCGGAGGATGGCGACCGTATCCGGGACCGACGGCTCGCCGACGAACACCTGCTGGAACCGCCGTTCCAGCGCCGGATCCTTCTCGACGTGCTCGCGGAACTCGTCGAGGGTGGTGGCGCCGACGAGGCGCAACTCGCCACGGGCGAGCATCGGCTTGAGCATGTTGCTCGCATCCATGGCGCCCTCGCCGGTGGCACCGGCCCCGACGACGGTGTGCAGTTCGTCGATGAAGGTGACGACCTGGCCGTCGCTCGCGGTGATCTCCGCAAGCACGGCCTTCAGCCGCTCCTCGAACTCGCCGCGGTACTTCGCGCCGGCAACCATCGCGCCGAGGTCGAGAGCGACAAGGCGCTTGTCCCGCAACGACTCCGGCACGTCGCCGTCGACGATGCGCTGGGCGAGCCCCTCGACGACGGCCGTCTTGCCGACGCCGGGCTCACCGATGAGCACCGGGTTGTTCTTGGTGCGCCGCGAGAGCACCTGCACGACCCGGCGGATCTCGGCATCGCGTCCGATCACCGGGTCGAGCCGGCCGTCGCGGGCGGCCTTGGTGAGGTCGTTGCCGTAGGTCTGCAACGCCTCGCCGGCATCGGCCGGGGTCTCGCTGGTGACCCGCCGGCCGCCGCGCAACTGCTCGATGCGGGCCTCCAGGTCAGCAGCGCCGCGCGTCTCGATGGCAGCGAGGTGGCCGGTCTCGGCGAGCGCGAGGAGCAGCAGGTCGAGCGCAAGGTGACTGTCGCCCTTGGCCCGCATCAGGGTGTCGGCGTGCCGGATGACGGCCAGCGCGTCACGCCCGAAGGTGGGCGGCTGGGCAGTCGCTCCGCTGGTGGTCGGCAGGGCCCGGATGCGGGCGTCGGCCTGGCCGAGCACGTGCGCGGCACCGGTTCCGGCCGCGGCGAGCAATGCGTCGGCGAGCGGGGTGTCGAGCTGCACCGCGGCGCTGGTGAGGTGGTCGGGGGTGATCTCGGCGTGGCCGGCGGCCTGGGCGGCGCGCTGGGCGAGCGCAAGCGCCTCGGCGACCTTGGTGGTGGGGCTCAACTCCATGTCGGACCTTCGGGACGTACGGCGATGGTGGTCACTCGGGGCAACCCGTCCATGGTTGAGCCTATTCCGCTCAACTTCGTGGAGATGACAGTCGCCCAGGGCGGGCTGTGCTCAGCAGGTGCGGGAGAGGGTGGCTGCCTCGTCGTCGGGTGCCACGCTCGGGCTCGCCGAGGACGACGGTGACAGGCCGGGTGCGGGGCCGCCAGGCGGGGTGGACGGACTCGCCGACGCACTCGCCGACGGCCTCGCCGGATCAAGGGACTCCTCGACCAGGCCGCGAACCTCGTCGAAGTCGGGGTTGCCGGGAGCGACGACATCGGCGGTCAGCGGCAGCGAGCGGATGCCGTCGCCATCCTGCACACGGAGCACGAGATCGACCCACGCCGCGAGTTCACCCTCGGGGAGTTGCACCTCGAGGTTGTCGCGGAGCGCCCCGGCGATCCGTGGGTAGCGGGCGAGCAGCGACACCGGGTCGGCCTGTTCGATGAGCGCACCGGCGACACACCGCTGCCGCCGCATCCGGTTGAAGTCGTCACTGCCGGCCCGCGAGCGCGAGTACCAGAGCGCGCCCCGGCCGTCGAGCCGTTGCAGCCCCGGATCGATCCACTCCTCTTCGTCGCCGGTCCACGTGATGCCCCCATCGGGGCTCTGCGAGCAGTTGACACACACCCGCTGGGTGACATTGACCTCGACCCCACCCATGGCGTCGACCAATGCCTCGAAGCCCTTGAGGTCGACGACCACCGAGCGGTCGATCTCCAGCCCGGTGATCTCACCCACCACGTCGACCGTGCTCGTCAGCCCAGGGTTCGGGTCGTCCGAGAAGAGAGCGGCGTTGTCGACCGCGAGGGTCCACACCCCATTCATCAGGCACTCGCCCCCACAGTTGTACCCGTCGGGCCAGAGCTCGTACAGCGGGTTGGACTCCGGGAACGGCACGTTCTCCAGATTGCGCGGGATGCCGATGAGCAGGGCGTCGCCGCTGGTCGGGTCGATGCTCGCCACCATCATCGAGTCGGTGCGCACCCCGGTACGGCCCTTGCCGGCGTCCGAGCCGATAAGCAACGTGTTGACCCGAGTGGTGCCGTCCCAGGTGCTCCGCTTGCCGGCTTGGCCCCCCGGACCAGCGACGACGACATCGTCGACCAGCGCAGCCTGAACCTCCAGGTAGCGCACGGCCACCCCTGCCGGTGCCATCACGGCGAGACAGGCGGCGCCGGTGACGAGCCCGCGCAATGCCTGCCCGGTGCGGCGCGATGGCCACCACTGCCCGGCGGTGAGCAGGATGGTGGCCGCCCAGACCAGAGCGACTGCGACGACCAGGACGCCGACCAGCCGCAAGGCGTCGGGGTCGACCGCGATACCGAGCGCCGAGCGCACCACGCCACCCTGAGCCAAGCGCCACGCGGCATACCCGAGCGCGCCGAGGAACGTGGCCAGCACGACCCCTCCGACTGACCGCCATCGGGTGCGCAGCAGACCGGCACCGGGCAGGACCAACGCAAGGGTCACCCTGCGGTAGAACCGCGGCACTGCCGCGTCTTCCTGCCGACGCGCCGCACGAGTCGGCAGCAGGTCATCATCCGGCCACTGCCGGGTCCGGGACGACCTGCGCTCGTCAACCGACATGCCTGGACCTCCCGGCGGACACGCACCAGTCCGGAGCCGCCGCATGACGCGTGAACCGCATCGGTCCAGGGTATCCCGGAGCCGGCTGCCGCTGACCACGCCTGCCGCGGCGGGTCACCTGTGGTGCGATATCACCATGGCAACGACCCACCAGACCACGGCATCCCCGACGTCGGCCGACCGGGGGCGACAACTCGCCGTCACCGCGGCCGAGGTGTTCTGCGTCGTCGGCACCCTCGTCGGTGTCGGGGTGCTCGGCACCCGGGTCGCCGAGAGCAGCGGAGGGGCCCTGGCCGCCGACGCCACCCTGCTCGCGCCCGCCGGGCCGGCGTTCACGATCTGGACGCCGATCTACCTCGGACTGCTCGGCTACACGGTGTGGCAGTGGCTGCCCGCGCAGGCCACCGACCGGCGGCACCGCGCCATCGGCTGGCCCGCCGCGGCATCCATGGTCCTCAACGCCACCTGGCTGCTCGTGACCCAACAGGGGTGGATCTGGGTGAGCGTGCTCGTCATGGGCACCCTGGCGGCATCACTCGGCATCCTCGTGCGTCGGCTCGAGGCGCACCGGTCCGCCGGCCCGGCCGAGGCGCTCATTGTCGACGGCACCTTCGGGCTCTACCTCGGGTGGGTGGCGGTCGCCGCCTGCGCCAATGTCACGGCCGCCTTGGTCGACAGCGGCGTCGCCCTCGACGGAGCCGCGGATGACGTCGTCGCGGCGGTCGTCGTCGCCGTCGCAGCGGCGCTCGGGTGGTGGTTCGCGATACGGCTCGGCGCGCGGTGGGCGGTGGCCGGGGCGATGGCCTGGGGTCTGGCGTGGATCGCCGTCGGCCGCCTCGCCGACGAGCCACGGTCCGTGGTGGTGGGTCTGGCGGCGGCGGTGGCGGCCGTCGTGGTGCTGTTCCCGGTGCTCCGGGCCCGCCGCACGACAGGGAACCCCGGATGACGTCCGGTTCCGCGGAGAACGAGGGCGCCGCCGGCGGTGCGCCGCAGCGGGAGCCGGACCAGACCGGCCCACCGCCAGCAGTGAGCCCACCGCCGGTCTCGGTCGGGATGGTGCTGCGGCCGCAGGTCAGCATCGAGCACCAGCCGGCGCAGGTGCGTCACGCCGGCGCAGTCGGGCTGGACGAGGTCTGGCTCTGGGAGGACTGCTTCCTCGCGGGCGGGATCGCCGCATCGGCCATGGCGCTCGCCGCCGACACCACCTCGCAGGTACGGGTCGGGTTGGGACTCATGCCGGTCCCGCTGCGCAACCCGGCGCTCGCGGCGATGGAGGTCGCGGCACTGGCGCGGCTGCATCCGGGTCGGTTCGTGCCCGCGTTCGGGCACGGCGTGCTCGACTGGATGGCGCAGGTCGGCGCTCGCGTCGAGTCGCCGATGACGCTGCTCGAGGAGTACGTGCGTGCCGTGCGAGCGTTGCTGCACGGCGCGGAGG
>JBOFJB010000060.1:0-3132 GCA_051650465.1 Dermatophilaceae bacterium
GCCCGGCAGCGCACTCCGGCGCCCGGTAGCCGCCGGTGACCGCCATCCGAGCCGCCAGCAGTCCGAGCCGGGCGACGGCGGCTCGCTCGCGCAGCGGCACGAACGGGATGGTCAACAGGTGCGCCGGGGTGATGGACGCCACGTCGTCGGTGCGGCCGTCCCGCCGGAACAGGCGCAGTAGGTGGCCCGTGGTGAGGTCCTGCACGATGTCGTCGTCACGCAGGCCCAGCTCGTCGGCCAGCCGAGTCAGCGCGGTGTCCCGTTCGGGAAAGGCGAAGGCCCCGAGTGCGACGTCCTGACCGGCGAAGCGCGTGCTGCGACAACGACCGCCGATCTCACCTCCCTTCTCGACGACGGTGACCTCGGCGCCTGCCCGTCGCAGGTCCCGCGCGGCGCCGAGTCCGGCGATGCCACCGCCGACGACGATCACCTGCATGTCGCGGCCACCCCTCGCGGTGGCCGACGCTCACTCACCGGTGCGCTCCAGCGGCAGGGTGGTGCACCGGAACGACCCGGGCAGGGAGGTGATCTCGGAGTAGTCCAGCAGGACCGGGTCGACGCCACGCGCTCGAACCAGGTTCGCCAGACGCTCGGCTCGCCGGTCCATCACCACCGTGCCGTTGCCGATGCCGAACGTGTTGATCTGGATCGCCCGGGTCTCCTCCGGGGTGGCGTCGACCAGCTCGAAGTTCTGCTCGAGCCACTTCAGGCTGGCGTCGGTGAAGCTCTCCCGCGAGATGATCCCCAGCTCGGGCGAGACCAGGTTGAACTTGGTGTCGAGGTGGATCACGCCGGATGACGTGAACTCGAGCGGGACGACCTCTCGGGTGTTGCCGACCCGGGCCAGCGCGGACCGGAACGCCGCGATACCGGCCCTGTTGGTGGCCTCGCCCAGACCGACGAGCACCCGACCCGGAGCCAACATCACGTCGCCGCCCTCGATCGTCCCCGCGTCGAGCCTTTCGACCTTCGAGAACCGGGCCAGCCAGGGCTCGAGGGCGACGATCTCCTGGTGGCGGATCCGCGTGCCCATCCGCGCGACGAAGAAGGTGTCGTCGATCGCGAACCCGATGTCGCGCGTGTAGTGGGCGCCCGAGCCGCCGAGGGGTGCCTCGAGGATCACCCGCACGCCGTACGTCTCGAGCAGGTCCCTGAGCGCGAGCTGTTGGGTCTGCGCTCGTGCGACGTTGTACGGGACGAACCGGTTGTGCAGGAACTGCCGCACGATGCTCGGCTCGAGGAACGTCTTGAGCGAGGCCAGCACCTCCGGTGCGGCCACGAGTCGCATCATCACGGTCTTCAGCACGTCGTGCTCGGAGCTGACCGCGATGGTGACGTCGGTCCGGGTGTCGATACCCATGGTGGTCGTTCTCCTTCGAGGTTGCGGACGAGGGCTCTTCGGCTGGTGCTCGGTACTCGGCGGCATGCTCTAGGCGGTGTAGCGGGCGTTGGCCCCGGCGGCGATGTCGAGGCAGGTGCCGGAGATGTACCGGGCCTGGTCGGAGAAGAGGAACGTCACCGCGTCGGCGACGTCGCCGGGGTCGATCGCGTCGACGGGCAGGGCGTGGGCCGGCGCTTCCGGGGCCTGGTCGCCGCCGCCGGCCTCACCGGCATCCGACTCACTGGCACCGGAGTCGGGCGGGAGGTCGGGTGCCGGCTGGTCCGGGTCGACGACGAGAGTCGGTGCGACGGCATTGACGGTGATCCGATGGGGGCCGAGTTCGAGAGCGCTCGTCTTGACCAGCCCGATCAGGCCCCACTTGCTGGCGGCGTAGTGCGCGAGGCCGGGTATGCCCTGACGACCGGCGACCGAGGCGGTGGCGACGATCCGCCCGCCGCCGGCCTCCACGAGCAGCGGCCCGCACGCCGAGATGGTGTTGAACGCCCCGGTGAGGTTGACGTCGACGACGCTCGACCACTGTTCGGGGGTCATCCTCAGCAGCGGCCCGTATCCCGCGATACCGGCGTTGACGGCCACCAGGTCGAGGCCGCCCAGCTCGGCCGCCGCGCGGTGGACCGCCCGGGTCAGTGCCCGGTGGTCGCGCACGTCGGCCATCACGGGTAGCGCGCGCCGGCCGGTGGCCGCGACGAGGTCGGCGGTGCGGGCCAGGTCCGCGGAGGTGCTGGGCGGAACGAGTGACGGCACGCCGCCGGCGGCCGGGTCCTGGTCGCCGAGGTCGAGGATCGCGACGTCAGCACCGGCGCGGGCGGCGGCGACGGCGATGGCCCGGCCCAGGCCACGAGCGGCTCCGGTGACCAGGGCGACCCGGCCGGACAGGGAGGTACCGGACGGAGGGGTGGGAGAAGTCATGGTCATGCCCTTCCGGCGAGGAGGTCGAGTCGGGTGTGCTCGGCGATCATGCGGTGGTAGGCGGGCAGCTGAGCCGGTTGGTTGATCGAGAGGGCCCCGACCTGGCGGCCCCGGCGGGTGTAGCCGAGCAACATCCGGCCGCTGGAGATGGAGCCGCCGACGACGGTCACCTCGTCGGCCAGTGCGGGCAGGCCGACCGAGCGCAGCTTGAGGTCGGCGATGTCGGACCAGAAGGTGGGGACCTGCACGTACGGGCGCCGCTGCGCCGGCGCGGCGAGGACGTTGTGGGCAGCGGTCTCGGCCTGCTCCCGGGCGTTGCTCCAGTGCCCGACCTCGATCTCCCGATCGTCGAAGACCGGCGAGGGCCAGCGGGCGACGTCGCCGGCCGCCGCGACGGGCGCGTCCGTCGGCAGGCCGCGGACCATGCAGTACCGGTCGCACAGCAGGCCCGGGCGTCGGATGGCCGGCGTCCCGTCGAGCCACCCGGTCGCGGGTACGACACCCATGCCGATGACTGCGGTGTGGATGTCGAGGGCAGCGCCGTCGTCGAGCTGAGCGGTCTGGAGCCGGCCCCGGTCGTCTCCACCGAACGCGTGCACCCGGAGCCCGAGGCGCAGGTCGACACCGAGGTCGGCCAGCGTCGTCGCGACCACCTGACCCGCCAGGTCGCCGATCTGCTCCTCGAGCAGTCGGGGCCTTCGTTCGATCACGGTGACCGCGCAGCCCAGGGCGCGCGCGGCGGCCGAGACCTCGACCCCGATGAACCCGCCGCCGACGACGAGGACCCGCCCGCCGGTCGCAGCCGCGTCCAGCAGCCGGCG
>JBOFJB010000061.1:0-10469 GCA_051650465.1 Dermatophilaceae bacterium
TGTGCGTCGGCATGGACATCATCGCCCTCGACCTGGCCAGTTGGCAGCAGGTCATGCGGGAGTGGGGCCAGCTCGCCGCGCAGCCCGAGCTCGTCCTGCCGGAACCACCAAGCACCTTCGCCGCGCTGGTCACCGCGCGTGACCACGACCCGCGCGTGCGAGCGCGGCGGGAGCAGGACCACGCCTACTGGACCGAGCGGCTGCCGACCCTCCCCGGCGGACCTGCCCTGCCATGGTCGCGCGTCGCCGCCGACCTCGGCGTGCCGCACTTCGTCCGGCACCCGAGTGAGCTCACCGCGCAGGAGTGGGGGGCGATCCGGCGGCTGGCCGCCTCCCACGGGGTGTCGCCGACCGCCGTGCTCCTCGCTGCGTGCGCGTTGACGCTCGACCGTTGGGGCGCCACCGAACCGTTCTGCCTGAACACCACGCTCTTCGACCGACCGGAGCACGACGGTGACGCAGACGCCGACGCCGTGGTCGGCGACTTCACCACGACCGTCCTCACCGAGGCGCCGGTTCTCGACGTCACCACCTGGGCCGGCTTCGCCGAGTACGCCGCGGCCATGAACCACCGGCTCTGGGCCGACATGGACCACCGTTCGGTCTCTGCCGTCGAGGTAACTCGGGGAGCCCGGGGCGCGGACCTTACGCCGACCCATCCCGTGGTGTTCACCAGCGGTGTCGGACTGCCCGGTGACGACGAGTCCCCGACCGGATGGATCGGCACGGAGGTGTTCGGGGTCTCGCAGACGCCGCAGGTGCTGATCGACCACATCGTCTGGGTCGAGTCCGGTCGGCTACGTGTCGCGTGGGACGTCGTGGACGGCTGCCTGCCCGACGGGTTCGCCGCAGGCATGCGCGACGCGCATCTGCACCTGCTGCGCCGCCTCGCCGGGGGCGCCGCCGCCTGGGCGGACGCGGCCCTCGGATGGGACCCGTCCTTCCGGCCCGACCGGCCGGTGGACTGCGCGCCCTTCGGCGACGTCGGCCCGCTCCTCGCCGACCCCCTGAACGCCGTGGGAACCGACGCTCCCGGCCGGGTCGCCCTGATCGGCCCGGACCGGCAGGTCACCCACGGCGAGCTCGCCGAGCTTGCCGAGAGCACCGGCGCCGCGCTCCGCGAACTGGGCGTGGGACCTGGCGACCTCGTCGCGGTCGCCGCCCAGAAGGGCATCGCCCAGGTCGCCGCGACCCTGGGCGTGAGCGCCTCGGGCGCCGGTTACGTTCCGGTGGAGCCGGACTGGCCGGCACCGCGGATCGCCGCGGTGTGCACGCAGGCCGACGTCGCGCATGCTCTGGCCCCTGAGGGCGGGATGACGGCATGGCCGGATGGCGTCCAGGTGCACCAGATGGCGTCGGACGGCACGTTCGGCGGTGGCAGCTCGAGCCGAGGCGCCTCCACTCCGGCGGCATCCGACGACCTCGCATACGTGATCTTCACCTCCGGCTCGACCGGTCTCCCGAAGGGAGTCGCGGTGGAGCACCGTCAGGTTCGCACCACTCTCGACGACCTGGCCGACCGGTTCCCGCTGATGGTGGACGACCGGGTGCTGGCACTGTCGGCGATGAGCTTCGACCTCTCGGTGTACGACGTGTTCGCCGTCCTCGGTGCCGGTGGAGCGATGGTGCTCCCCGACGTCGCCCGCCAGCGCGACCCCGGCCACTGGCTGGAGCTGATGGGCGAGCACCGGGTCTCCGTCTGGAACACCGCGCCCGCGTTGCTGGAGATGCTGGTCGAGTACGCGGAGATCGACTCCACGTCCGCGCGCAGTGCCCTGTCGGCGCTGCGGCTGGTCCTTCTCTCGGGTGACTGGATCCCGGTGACCTTGCCCGACCGGCTCCGGCGCCTGGCGCCTGGCGCCCAGGTGGTCAGCCTCGGCGGCGCCACCGAGGGCTCGATCTGGTCGATCTGTCATCCGATCGAGGCGGTCGACCCCGCTGCGGCGAGCATCCCCTACGGTCGGGCCCTGCGAGGGCAGTCGTTCCACGTCCTCGATGACGACGACCGTCCCTGCCCGGTCGGCACGCCGGGTGAGCTCTACATCGGTGGGGACGGCGTCGCTCGTGGGTACATCGGTGACCCCGATCAGACCGTGCGCCGTTTCGGCGTGCACCCGGTGCTGCGGCGGCGGGTGTACCGCACCGGAGACCTGGGCCGGTGGCGCCCGGACGGAACCATCGAGTTCCTCGGTCGCGTCGACCGACAGGTGAAGATCCGCGGTCACCGCATCGAGCTCGGTGAGATCGAGTCCGTGCTCGATCGATCCCCCGGGGTGCGGCACTGCGTGGCCCGTGCGGTGCCCGGCCCGGACGGTCGGCCGCGGCTGGTCGCCTACGTGGCGCCATCGGACACCGACGCGCCGCCCACGGACGAGGAACTGACCACCCGGCTGCGGGCACGCCTGCCGGACTTCATGGTCCCCAGCCGTTTCATCCGCCTGGCGGCCATGCCGGTCACCGACAACGGCAAGCTGGACTACGCCGCACTGCCCGCCGCGTACCGCGGTGCGTCATCCGCCTCGACGTCCTCGTCGCTGCCGGATGACGCTGCACCGGTCGCCGAGCGGACCGCCGGCCTGGCCCGGCACCGGCCGCCGGTCGCCGACCGGCCACTGCCCACCGACGAGCCGCCACCCACCGACGGACCGTCGCCCGATGGCCTCCTCGTCGCCCTCGGAGACGCCGCGGACCGAGGGTTGACGGTCAGGCTGGTCGTCACCGGCGAGCAGCTCGACGCCGGCGAGGCGCTGACCGCCGCAGCCCAGCTCGCCTCCGTGGCAGGCCGCCTGGCCACCTCGACCCATGAGCTGACTCCCGCACTCTCGACCGGCGCGGTGTTGGAGCTCACCGTCACCGCCCGCGACGAGCGGGGGCGGTCCGCTCCGCCTCCGATGGCCGCGGAGGTGGCCGGGCCCGGACGGATCTCGGATCTCGAGGTCGAGCGGGTGGTCGGCGACGTGTTCGCCGACCTGCTCGGCGCGCCGGTACGGGACGTCGGTGAGCCGTTCTTCCACCAGGGGGCGACCTCGCTGACGCTGGTCCTCGCGCACCGCCGGCTCACCGAGAGGTTCCATGTCGACCTGACGGTGGTGGACCTGTTCGCTCACCCCACGGTGCACGGCCTGGCCCAGCTGCTCGTCGGCCGCCTCTCGGCCCAGCCGCCCACGGAGAGCGCCCCGCTCCCGATCGGCACTCCCGTCGCGGACGCGTCCGATCACCGGGCAGCGCGCCGGCGCCGGGCCCGAGAGCTCGCGCTGGAGTCCGGGCGATGACCGGTCAGCCACCGGTCGCGGTCACCGCCGTCTCCTGCCGGTTCCCCGGCGCGGCAGACCCCGAGCAGTTCTGGCAGCTGCTCACCGAGGGCCGTCAGGGACTGAAGCGGTTCACGGATGCCGAGCTGAGCGCACGCGCCGTCCCGAGGAGACTCCGCCAGGACCCCGGATACGTCCCGGTCGGCGCCGTCATCGACGGCCAGGACCTGTTCGACCCGGTTCCGTTCGGCCTCACCGACGCGGAGGCGGCCGTGATGGACCCCCAGCAGCGGCTCTTCCTGCAGTGCTGCTGGCGCGGGCTGGAGCGAGCCGGTCATGGCGGCGGGCGTGACTCGGGCGCGGTCGGGGTGTTCGCCGGGGCGGCACACAGCGCCTACCTCACCAGCAACCTCGCCGGCCGGTGGGACCCCACGGGCGGCGGCGCCGACCCGGTCGCCAGTCTCGAGACGGCGATCGGCACCCACACGGACTACCTCCCGCTCCAGGTGGCCTACCGGCTGAACCTCACCGGGCCGGCCATCGCGGTCAACACGACCTGCTCGACCTCGCTCGTGGCGGTGCACCTCGCCGTGCAGTCGCTCCTCGCCGGCGAGTGCGACCTCGCCCTCGCCGGCGGGGCGTCGCTCATCGTGCCGCAGGGGCGCGGCTACCGGCACGTCCCGGACGGCATCTTCTCCACGGACGGCACGGTCCGTCCTTTCTCCGCCGAGGGCACGGGGATCGTCTACAGCCAGGGCGTCGGGGTGGTGGTGCTGCGCCGGCTCGAGGACGCTCTCGCCGACGGAGATCCGGTGCTCGCGGTCGTGCACGGTACGGCGGTCAACAACGACGGCGCCGACAAGGCCGGCCTCACCGCGCCGTCGCCGCGCGGTCAGGCGCGGGTGATCGCCGAGGCGCTCGCGGTCGCCGGCGTCACCGCGCCGCAGGTCGGGTATGTCGAGGCGCACGGCACGGCGACTCCACTGGGGGACTCGGTGGAGGTCGCGGCGCTCAGTCGGGTCTTCGGCGACCACGGCCCGCCCTGGTGCGGGCTGGGCTCGGTCAAGAGCAACCTGGGCCACACGAACTCCGCCGCCGGGATCGCCTCGCTGATCAAGACCGTCCTCGCCCGTCATCACGCGGTGCTGCCGGCGTCCCTGCACTCGACACCGCTCAACGAGCAGCTCGGCCTGGCCGACTCGCCCTTCGAGGTCGTCACCGACGCCCGGCCGTGGCCACCGCCTCGCTACGCGGGAGTCAGCTCGTTCGGCATCGGCGGGACGAACTGCCATGTCGTCCTCGGGCCGGCACCGGACCGGGCGCCGTCGCCCCCGGACACCAGACCGCAGCTGCTGCTCGCCTCGGGCCACACCGCGGCTGCGGCCGAGGAGATGGCGACCGCCCTGGTCGACCTGCCCGACGGGGAGAGCCTGGCCGACCTCGCCTTCACCCTCCAGGAGGGCCGCACCCATGCTCCGTACCGGGTCGCGGTGCTGGCTCCGGCTCCCGACGAACGTCCACCGGCGCAGCCGGTCCGACCGGGGCTGCGGCCCCCGCGGCTGGTGTTCGGCTTTCCGGGCGGCGGCAGCCAGTTCCCCGGGATGGGTGCCGGCCTCTACGCCGCCGAACCGGTCTTCACCGAGACGGTCGACGAGTGCGCGCGGCTGTTGGCGCCGTTGATCGGGGCCGACGTCCGCGACGCCATCGCGTCGAGCCGGCCGATCGACAGCAGCCGCCTGGATGACGCCTCGTTCGGTCTGCCGGCACTGTTCGCCGTCTCGCTCGCCACCGCGAGGCTGCTGCAGTCGTGGAACGTCCGGCCCGACGTCGTCCTCGGTCACAGCCTCGGTGAGTACGCCGCCGCCGTCGTCGCCGGGGTGCTCTCGCTCCCCGATGCGACCCGGCTCGTCGCGACGCGGTGCACCGAGATGGCTCGGTTCGCGGGAGCGGGCGCGATGGTGGCCGTGCCACTTCCCGAGTCGGATGTCCTCCGGCTGCTGGAGCGCCACGCCGATATCGACCTCGCCGCCGTCAACGGGCCCGAGGCGTGCGTGCTGGCCGGGCCGGTCGAGGCGGTCACCGTCGTGGAGTCCGAGCTGGTCCGAGACGGGGTGGCTCCGACCCGCCTCCGGTTGACCGCCGGCCCGCACTCGCGGTTGATGGAGCCCGCGATGCCTGCGGTCGGGGCGGTCGCCGCCGACGTCCTGCCCGGCCCGCCGACCGTCGCCTATGCCTCGACGGTCTCCGGTGGCGTGCTCGCCGACGAACTGTCCGATCCCGGGTACTGGGTGCGCCAGCTGCGTGAGCCGGTCCGGTACTCCGACGCGTTGCGGGCCGCGGTCGAGACCGGTCAGGGCCCGACCGTGGTCCTGCAGGTCGGACCCGGGTCGGCACTGCTCGCCCTGGCGCGACAGCACCGGCTCGAGGCCCTGACCGCGACCCTGGCGACGATCCCGCTGACCGACCGAGATCCTGACGTGCAGAGCCTGCGCGAGACGGTCGGGTCGTTGTGGATGCATGGCGTGGAGGTCGACTTCGCCGCCATGCATCACCCCGGGCGCCGACGCGTCCTCGCTCCCGGCTACGCGTTCGAGCCCCGGCGGCTGTGGGTCGAGCCGCCCGCTCCGGCATCGGAACACCCCAGCGGGCCTGCTCCGGATCTCGAGGAACCCCTCCACGTGCCGGTGTGGCGGCAGAGTGCTCCGGTGGACGCGGTCTCGCCGGTCGGCGGGGCCTGGCTCGTCGTCGGGGGCGATCAGGAGCTGGCCGGTGCCGTGCTCGACGCGTTCGCCGAGGCCGGGCACACCGCTGCGCTCGTCGACCTCCGACGCGAGGCGTCCCGGGCCGCCGTGCCCGGTCCGGATGACGGTACGCCGGCCGGGGTGGTGGTCCTCGCCGAGTCGTCCGGTCCTGGTCGGGTCACGACGCAGGTGATGCGTCACGGCGATGTCGCCCGGCTGCTCGGGGAGTGCCGACCCGACGTGCTGCTGCAGGTGACCCGCGGCGGTGCGGCCGTGGCGCCGACCGACCGCGTCGATGTGGCTGCCGCCGCGGCCCGGACGCTGCCACGGGTGCTGGCGCAGGAGCACCGCGGCCTGCGGTGGCGGACCGTCGACGTGGACCGGGCCGCCCCGGTCGGCCCGACGGCCCGCAGGGTGGTCGCCGAGGCCATCGCTCTGGCGGGCGACCCGGGATCGGGCGGCGAGGTCGCCATCCGTGCGGGTAGTCGGTGGTGTCGTGAGCTCACGCCGTGGCGCCCCCAGGCACCGGACCTCACGGAGCCACGGCATCCGGGCCACCAGGGCACCGCGCTCGTCATCGGCGGTCTCGGCGACGTCGGTCTGGCCGTCGCACGGCACCTCGACGCCACCGGGTACCGGGTCGTCGTCACTTCTCGTCGAGGTCTCGATGCTGTGACGCCGGCGCAGGCCGAGGCGCTCGCTGCCGCCCCCGCCCTCGAGGTCCGTCAGGTCGACGCCACCGACCGGGAGGGGACCGCCGCCCTGGTCGAGGAGCTGTCGACCGGTGACGCCGCGATGCGCCTCGTGGTTCACGCCGCCGGCGCCGCGGGCGATGACGGCTTCGCAGCACTGCGCGAGGTCGAGGAGGAGGCGGTCGCGCGGCAGGTCGGTCCGAAGCTCGAGGGCGCCCTCGCGCTGCGCGCCGCGATCGACGGGCTGCCGCGGGAGCGCCGCCCCGGTGTCGTCGTCCTGATGTCCTCGGTCGCCGCTGTGCTCGGCGGGGTCGGGGCGGGTCCGTACGCGGCGGCGAACGCCGCGATGGACGCGGTCGCTCAGGACGCCGGTGACGAGGCGACCCGCTGGGTCAGCATCCAGTGGGACGGATGGAGCGTGGGACCGGCCGGCGCGCAGCGTGTCGTGGCGCTGCGCGAGGCGCTGGACGCCGCATCGGGCCTCGCGGCATTGGACCGGGTGCTCGACAGTGCCGCCAGACCGGACCCTCCACCGGTCGTGGCGGTGTCCGGCCGCGACCTGTCCGCCGCCATGGCCGCCGGGGCGTTCGTCCCGGCGGTCTCCGATGACGACCAGCCACGGTCGCAGTCGTCGTCGGCGACCGAGCGAGCGGTCGCGCAGCTGTACTCCGAGCTGTTCGCCGTCGACGTCCGCGACCCCGAGGCGGACTTCTTCGCCCTCGGCGGCCACTCCCTCCTGGCCACCCGCATGCTGTCGACGCTGCGGGACCGCCACGGGGTGCAGCTGCGGCTGGCCGACGTGCTCGAGCACCCCACCGTCGCCGGGATGGCTCGCCTGCTCGACCACGCCGTGATCGCACCGCCGGCGGTACACCCGACCTCGCCCACGCCACCGGACCCTGGTGCCGACGACCCGGAGGTGGCCGACGACGGTACCTTCCCGTTGACCCGGGTGCAGCACGCCTACTGGGTCGGGCGGACCGGTGGCTATCGGTGGGGCGACCGGGCCTGCCACTTCTACCTCGAGTACGACTGCCCCGGACTGGACCTCGAACGGTACGAGGCGGCATGGCGGACGGTGGTGGCGCGGCATCCGATGCTTCGGGCGATCGTCACGCCGCAGGGCCGGATGCAGCTGCTCGACCGGCTCCCGCCCTACCGACTGCGGGTTCACGACCTGTCCGGATCGGACCCGGGCACGGTGGAGCGCCGCCTCGCCGCGCTGCGGGACCGGATCTCCACCCGCCCGGGCCCCTCGGACCGCTGGCCCCTGTTCACCGTGCAGGCCGCACGGCTCCCCGGCGGCAGGGTCCGGGTGTTCATCGGTGTCGACGTCCTGATCTGCGATGCGTCGAGCTGGTGGATCATCGACCGCGAGGTGCGCGCCTACTACGAGGATCCCGAGGCCTCGCTGGCTCCCCCGACGGTCCATCCCGCGGCCTGTGTGCGTGCTCGTGAGGCGGGCCGGACCGGGCCCGACGCCGACCGGGCCGCAGCATACTGGCGCGACCGGATGACGACCCTGCCGTCCGCGCCCGCCCTCCCGACCACCGACGCCCCAGCCGGGTCGGCGCGCTTCGTCCGCCGTACCGCCCGGTTGTCGGCGCCGCAGTGGCGTGCGCTGCTCGGCCACGCCGCCCGGCACCGGCTGACCCCGACGGCCGCGCTGCTGACCGCGTATGCCGACACCGTGCACGAGTGGTCGGGTGAGGACCGGTTCAGCGTGATGCTCACCCTGTTCGACCGCCCCGATCACCTGCCGGGGGTCGAGACCGTGGTCGGCGACTTCACCTCGCTCGTCGTGCACGAGGTCGACCGGACCGGTGGTGGCGGGTTCGTCGATCGGGCGGCCACGGCGCAGCGGCGAATGTTCACCGACCTGGACCACCGCGAGTTCTCGGCCCTGGACCTGCTGGCCGAGCGCTCCTCCGCGGGTGGTCGGCTGGCGTCCATCCCGGTGGTCTTCACCAGCGCTCTCGGCGTCGGCCCGATGATCGGGGAGGACCACGACCTGCAGTGGGCCGGCGATCAGGTGCACGCCGTGAGCCAGACCCCGCAGACCCTCCTGGACCTCCAGGTCCTCGAGCAGCGGGGCGAGCTGTGGCTGCAGTGGGACGCTCTCGAGCCGGTGCTGGACCGCGATCAGGTCCAGCGCGCCTTCGACCGCTACGTCGACCAGGTCCGCCGACTGGCCGACGACCCGAGCGCCTGGGGTGCCGGGACGTCATCCGCGCCTACGCCATCCGGGCTTACGTCATCCGCGCCGATGCCAGATCACCAGGCCCGGGATGTCGCCGACGCGCAGCCCGTGGTGGTGGAGCCGCCGGACATCGCGCTGCCGATCAGAGCCGGCAGCTCCGATCGCACCCTGTTCCTGATGCACCCCTCCGGCGGGGACATCGTGTGCTACACCGAGCTGGCCAGGCTGCTCGACGAGCGGCTCGGCGTGGTGGCACTCACCGACCCGGAGCTGGTCGGCGAGCGCCACGTCCCGGACACCATCGAGGATCTGGCTGCGCAGTACCTGACCGCGGTTCGACGGCTGCAGCCCCGTGGCCCCTACCTGCTGGGCGGCTGGTCGATGGGTGGAACCGTCGCCCACGAGATGGCCCGTCAGGCCGGCGGCGCCGGCGAGCAGGTCCCACTCCTGGTGATGGTGGACTCCAACGACCCCACCTACATCGATGGGGTGACCGGACCGGTCGAACAGCAGCAGGCCGAGTTGCTCGTCCGGCACCTGGGGGCGCTCGAGGCCTACCTCGACGTCGACCTCGGCGCGACCGAGCCCGGGCTGCGCGATCGTCTCGCGGAGGCCACCGAGGCGGATCGGCTGGCGCACTCCGAGAAGCTGCTGCGGGATCGTCGACTGCTGGGTCGCGGCGAGCATCTGCGCGACCGGCTGGCGGTCTTCGCCCGGCACCTGGCGGCCCTGGCCGCCCATACGCCACGTGGCGTGGTCGACAGCGGCACCGCCACCCTGCTGCTGCGCGCCGACCACCGGGCCCCTCGGAACTCCGGGGTCGGCATGGGCGTGGACGACACCCCGCCCGGCGAGGCCGACCTCGGCTGGAGCCGGCACCTGGCCGGCCCCTTGCTGGTGACCGGCGTCGACGCCCACCACTACACCGTGCTGCGCCACCCGGCGGTGCAGCACGTCGCGGCGGAGATCGACCACGCGGTCGCACCCCACCTGTCCATCCACGAGACCGACCAGATCAGAAGGCAGCCATGACCCTCTCCCGACGACGCCGAGTCGCCGCCGTCACCGCTCTCGCCCTCCTGGGCATCGCCGCATCCGCCTGCAGCCACGAGGACAGCACACCCGCCGCGACCTCCGACACGCTTCGATACGTCTCGATCGGCTCACCCGCCACCGCCAGCGACGACCCGCACGGAGGGCTGGCCAACGAGTCCGACGCACTGCGGTTCGCCCTGACGTACGACGTCCTCACCGGAGCAGGCGCCGAGGGGCGCACCGAGCCGCGGCTGGCGCAGTCGTGGACACCCGACGAGACGTTGACCAGATGGCGGTTCGCCCTCCGCCGGGACGCCACGTTCACCGACGGCCGCCCGGTGCGCGCCGCCGACGTGCTCTACTCCTTGCGACGGATCGAGCGGAAGGCGGCCGAGAACTACGGCCGGCTGGCGATGTTCGACCTGGCGGCGTCGCGAGCGGTCGACGATCACACCATCGACGTGGTGAGTCGCCAACCGTTCGCCGACGCACCGCGCGCCCTGGAGTCCATCACGTTCGTGGTTCCCGAGGGCGCCGACGACTTCACCGA
>JBOFJB010000062.1:0-1651 GCA_051650465.1 Dermatophilaceae bacterium
CCGTCGAGCTTGACGTAGTTGAGGTCCTTCTCCTCGGCCGCGGCCTCGAGCGGGTCGGTCTCGGCCTTGTCCTCGAGCGCCTCGTGCTCGGGGTGCCGGAACCCGGCGTTCGCGTCGAGGGTGACCTTGCCGTCGAGCGCGATGACCTCGCCGTCCTCGGTGAGCACGAGCGGGTTGACCTCGACGAGCGTGGCGTCCTCGTCGCGGTAGACACCCCACAGCGTGCGGATGACGGACGCCACCTTCGCGGCCACCTCACCCTGGAAGCCCGCCGTCTCGACGATCTCGCGGGCCTTCGCCTCGTCGATGCCGGTGTTGGGGTCGACCGCGACCCGGGCGAGGGCATCGGGCCGCTCGACCGCGAGCGTCTCGATGTCGACCCCGCCCTCCTTGCTGCACATCGCCAGGTAGGTGCGGTTCGCGCGGTCCAGGAGGAGGGAGAAGTAGTACTCCTCGGCGATCCGGGCGCCCTGGGCCACCATCACCCGGTGCACCGTGTGGCCCTTGATGTCCATGCCGAGGATGGCGCCGGCGTGTTCCCGCGCCTCGTCGGCGCTCCTGGCCACCTTCACACCACCGGCCTTGCCGCGCCCGCCCGTCTTCACCTGGGCCTTGACGACAGTGACCCCACCCGATGCCGCGCCGACGAGCTCGGCGGCGGCGTGGGCCTCCTCCGGCGTCGTCGCCACCGCCCCGCCGAGCACGGGGACGCCGTGCTTCTCGAACATGTCACGGGCCTGGTACTCGAAGAGGTCCACGTCTCGCCTCGTCCTTCGCTGGTGGCGTCGTCCGGACCTGTCGACGACGTCCGGTCGGTTCGGACGCGAGCCTAGTGCCGCGCCGCGGAGCGCCTCGACCCGGACCGGCGGGACCCGCGCCACCCCGGGGTCGCCGGTCGACGCGGATGGTGGTGAGATGACCGCGTGCGCCGACACCATGCCCTGCCGACCGCCGCCGGTGCGGCACTCGTCCTCCTTCTCGCCGGGTGCAGCGACGACTCCGACCCTGCGCCGGCCGGCTCGGACCCGGCACCGTCGACCTCGAGATCGTCCGGCTCACCGTCGCCGTCGGCATCCGCCCTCCCGGTCCGGCTCACGCTCACCCGCACCGGTGGCAACACGGGGTTCGCCGACGTGCTCTTCGTGCAGAGCGACGGCGCGGTGGTCGGGTCGACGAAAGCCGGCGCGGTCAGCTGCCGTGCTCCTGCGGAGCTCACCGGAGCACTGGCCAGTGGGCCGCCGCCATCGGCGCCCCCGGCAGCCGGAGCGGACCGCATCGAGGTGGTGCTGATCCGGGGCAGCGGCGAGGTGCCGCTCGGCGAGGCGCAGGGGAGTGACGCGGTGTCGACGGCGGCACGGACGCTCCTCGACGACGTGCAGAAGGCCGAGGGGGCGCGCACCGTCTGCACGTGACCGGCCCGGCCCAGGCGGATGACGCTGGGTCACCCTGCCGTCCTCGATGACGTGCGGCCGGCGCGTGCCGACCGCACGTCATCCCACGGGCGCTGCCCTCAACATCCCACGGCCGCTGCCCTCAACCGGTCGCCGAGACGGCGTCCACGGTGAACCAGCTCCGGGTGAACGGCTCGCCACCGGCAGGAACGGCCGCAGGTGACCCGAGGTCCTTGGCCGCATAGAGCCAGAGCACGTGC
>JBOFJB010000063.1:0-4542 GCA_051650465.1 Dermatophilaceae bacterium
GAGTTGACCGGACCGTCATCCGTCGGCGAGCATCACCCGCGTGCCCGACCTCGCGTCCGCGCCACTCCCGCGCCGTCTGTTCGCCGAGCTGCTCGGCACCGGGCTGCTCGTCACCGTGGTCGTGGGCTCCGGTATCGCCGCACAGCGGCTCTCGCCGGATGACGTGGGGCTCCAGCTGCTGCAGAACAGCATCGCCACCGCGCTCGGGCTCACCGCGCTGATCCAGGTGTTCGGCCCGGTCTCCGGAGCGCACTTCAACCCGGTGGTCTCCGCGGCGGACTGGCTGCTGGGCCGCCGCACCGGCGAAGGGCTGCGACCACGCGAGGTTGCCGGGTACACCGCGGCGCAGACCGCGGGTGCGCTCGCCGGGGCCGTTCTCGCGAACGCCATGTTCGACACGACGACCACGGTGTCGAGCACCGACCGGGCAACTGGCCCGCACCTGCTCGCCGAGGTGGTGGCGACCGCCGTGCTCGTCGCGCTGGTCTTCGCGTTGGCCCGCACCGGTCGTGGCGCGCTGGCCGCACCGGCGGTCGGCGCGTACATCGGGGCGGCCTACTGGTTCACCAGCTCCACCGCCTTCGCGAATCCCGCGGTCACGCTGGGCCGGGTCCTCTCCGACACGTTCGCCGGCATCGCCCCGGCATCAGTGCCCGGGTTCGTCGCAGCGCAGCTGGTCGGCCTGGCGGTCGGCGTCGCCATCACCCTGGCGCTCTACCCGGATGCCGGCACGCGTGCCGGCGACGTCGTGGTCCCGCATCTCACGAGCTCGACGCCGACCCACGACGAGGAGACCCGATGACGACCGACGGCCCGGCCGAGAAGCCCTCGGTGCTCTACGTGTGCGTGCACAACGCAGGCCGTTCGCAGATGGCCGCCGCGTACACGCATCATCTCTCCGGAGGGGCGGTGGAGGTGCGCTCCGCGGGGTCCGCCCCGGCGGACGACGTCAACCCCGCTGCCGTGACGGCGATGGCCGAGGACGGCGTCGACATCGCCGGGGCCACCCCGAAGCTGCTCACGGCCGATGCGGTGCGGGCCTCCGACGTCGTCGTCACGATGGGCTGCGGCGACACCTGCCCGATCTTCCCCGGGAAGCGCTACGAGGACTGGGAGCTCGACGACCCTGCCGGTCAGGGCGTCGACTCCGTGCGCCCGATCCGCGACGAGATCAAGCGTCGGGTGCTCGCCCTGCTCGGCGACCTCGGCGTCGACCCGGTCACCGGCTGACCCGATCGGTCGAGCCGCCGGAGGATGCCGATCGCCTCCGGTCGTCGTTGCCGGAGCGCGTCGTCAGGTCTCCTGATGGAGCAGGCCTGCGATGCTCGCCAGTACACCTGCCGACACGCGGTAGTGCACCCAGGTGCCGTCCCGACGACTGGTCACCAGGCCGGCCTCGCGCAGCTTTCTGAGGTGGTGGCTGACGGTCGGCTGTGCCACCCCGACGTCGAGCACGTCGCACACGCACAGCTCGCCTTCCGGGGCCGAGGCGATCAGTGAGAAGATCCGCAGTCGCACCGGGTCGCCGAGCGCCTTGAACATCGCGGCCGCGGTCGTGGCGTGACCGGCACTGAGTGGCACGCGGGTCAGGGGCGGGCAGCACGCCACGTCCTGGGCCGACGGACGGACCGGATCGAGAGCGGGTGTCCTCGTCATCCGCCTATCTTGACATGTGTCGATATATAAGGACACGATAGCGGCATATATCGACGTATATCGAACCAAGGAGTATGACATGGTCGCCGCCGCCAGCACGACACCGGACCCGGTCGTCGTCGTCGGAGCCGGACCCACCGGGCTCGCCGCCGCAGCCAACCTCGTCGAACGCGGCATCGACGTCGTCGTCCTCGAGCGCGGCGACCGCGCCGGTGCCGCCGTCCGCCGATGGGGTCACGTGCGACTCTTCTCACCGTGGTCCGAGCTCGTCGACCCCGCCGCTCGCCGCCTGCTCGAGCGCGCCGGGTGGTCGGCTCCCGAACCGGGCGGACACCCCATCGGTGCCGACTGGGCGGAGGGCTACCTGCAGCCGCTTGCCGAGGCGCTCGGGAGCCGGGTTCGGTACGGAGCCACCGTCACGGGCATCGCCCGTCGGGGCCGCGACCGGGTGGTCGACTCGGGCCGGGAGGCGCAGCCCTTCACCGTGCACCTGGACGCCCCGGATGGTGGCCCGCCGCGCGTGAGCGCCGTTGCGGTCATCGACGCGTCGGGCACGTTCAGCCGGCCCAACCCGCTCGGCGGCGACGGATACCCGGCCGACGGCGAGCTGGCTGCCGCCGAGCGGATCGCACACCGCGTCCCCGATCCCGGTGCCGCCGCCGACATCGCCCGCTACGGGGGGCGCACGACCGCCGTGCTCGGAGCGGGGCACTCGGCGCTCACTGCCCTCGTGGCCCTGGCTGCGCTCGCCGAGCGCGTGCCTTCGACCTCCGCCGTGTGGGTGCTGCGCCGCGGCGAGGTGGGTGACGCGTTCGGTGGCGGCGACGCCGACGGTCTCCCGGCTCGTGGTGCTCTCGGGCAGCGCGCGAGGCATGCGGTCGAGGCCGGACACGTCCGGGTCGTCACCGGGTTTCGCACCGCTGCAGTCGAGCTCGCGGGCCGGTTCGTCGCCCTTCGCAGCGAGGAGGGGAAGGTCGTGGGCGGGTTGGACGAGATCGTGGGCCTCACCGGCTTCCGGCCCGACCACTCGATCATGTCCGAGCTGCGTCTCGATCTCGACGGTCGGCTCGAGGCCCCTGTCCGCCTGGCCCCGCTCATCGACCCCAACGTGCACTCCTGCGGCGACGTCCGTCCGCACGGCGTGGCAGAGCTCGCCCACGACAGCGAGCCCGGCGTGTACCTGGTCGGGATGAAGTCCTACGGGCGGGCACCGACCTTCCTCGCGATGACCGGCTACGAGCAGGTTCGCTCCGTCGTCGCCTCGATCGCCGGCGATCTCGATGCCGCGGCCCGGGTCGAGCTGAGCCTGCCCCAGACCGGCGTGTGCGGAGGCGCCGGGCTGTTCGACGACGCCGATGACGCCGCCGGTGGGTGCTGCGGTCCGGAGGGCGCGAGCGCGTCGCCTCATCTCGCGAGGTGAGGGTCGCCGGTGGCGATGGCACCGGGTCCTGGTCGGCGGATCGGTTCGCGACGTCGGTGTGTCGTCTCGGCGTCATCCCAGCTCGACGCGGATGCCGGTCAGCTCCTCCGTGCGCTCCCACAGCGCCGACGCCAGCCCCTCGTCGCGGCCCAGCGCGCTGACCTGTGCGGGGCCGACCGGGCCGCGAGTCTCCCGAAATCGCGTTGGGCCGGTGTAGCTGCCGGGCGCAGCGACCGTCGACGCGTACAGCACCGCCTCCGCACCCTGGTCCGCGCGCGGGAAGAGCAGACGGGTGGCGATGGCTCCGACTCGGCCGATCAGCCGGTTCGACCCGATGCCGTCGGAGCTGGCCACGAGGTTCGTGGCCGTGATGCCCGGGTGCGCCGCGGTCGATGTCAGGGCCGACCCGGCGGCGGTCGCCCGCCGGTGCAGCTCCATGGCGAAGAGCACGTTGGCGAGCTTGGAGCGCGCGTACGCCCGACCCGGCGAGTAGCCCTCCACCGGATTGCCGTCGAGCACGGCGGCATCGCTCTGCCGGTGCGCGATGGACGACACCGTGGTGACCCGTGGCGCGGGTGAGGCGAGGAGCCGCGGGAGGAGCAGCGCGGTGAGCGCGGCATGGCCCAGGTGGTTGGTGCCGAACTGCAGCTCGAAACCATCGGTGGTGGTGCGGTGCTTCGGCGGGGTCATCACACCGGCGTTGTTGACCAGCAGGTCGAGCGGGCCGTCGAGGCGGCCGGTGAGCTCGCCCACCGACTCCAGCGAGGCCAGGTCGAGCCGCTCCACCGAGACCGTCCCGCGCGCCCCTGTGGCCCGGATCCGCTCGGCGGCCGCCGCGCCGGCATCCGTGTTGCGCACCGCGAGCACGACGTCGGCGCCCGCGCGGGCCAGCTCACGCGCCTCGACGAGCCCGATGCCCGAGTTGGCGCCGGTGACCAGCGCACGGCGGCCGGAGAGGTCGGGCAGGTCGGCGGCGGTCCAGCGGCTCACAAGGTCTCCTCGGATCGGTGCGCACGCGGCATCCGGCACCGGCACGCTCGCCGGTCTCTACGCGCACCGAGGTCCAGGTGTTCCAGCCAGCCCGGTCCCGTGTCGCCAGGGGCCGGCTCCCGGTCGGGGTGCGGCGGGTCCGGCCGGGCGGATGACGAGGGGCTCACTGTGGTGGTGCTGTCTCCGTACGCTCGGCGCTGCTCCGGAGGATGCAGAACTCGTTGCCCTCGGGATCGGTGAGCACCACCCATCCGGTCCCGGGTCCCCACGTGCCGCGGAGGTCGGCGACCTCGGTGGCGCCGTGGGCGATCAGCCGGGCGAGCTCGTCGTCGCGGGAGCCCTCGACCGGCTCCAGGTCGAGGTGGATGCGATTCTTCCCCACCTTGCCCTCGGGCACCTCGATGAAGAGCAGCCGGTGGCCGTCGTCGCGTCGGACGACCATGCACTCGTCGTCGCCCGGCTCGTTCGGGTCGCCC
>JBOFJB010000064.1:0-34615 GCA_051650465.1 Dermatophilaceae bacterium
ACCCGCCCGTCGGCCTCGACCTCGAACGTCTTGTCGTGGCTGCCGTACTCCTCGGCCTTCTGCGCCATCAGCCCGACGTTGGGCACCGAGCCCATCGTCGCCGGGTCGTAGGCGCCGTGCGCGCGGCAGTCGTCGATGATGGCCTGGTAGATGCCGGCGTAGGAGGAGTCGGGGATGACGGCGAGGGTGTCGTGCTCGGCGCTGTCGGGCCCCCACATGTGCCCCGAGGTGCGGATCATCGCCGGCATCGAGGCGTCGACGATGACGTCGCTCGGTACGTGCAGGTTGGTGATCCCCTTGTCGGAGTTGACCATTGCCAGGCGGGGGCCGTCCGCGAGCCCGGCGTCGATCGCGGCGCGGATGTCGGCACCGTTCGGCAGCGCGCCCAGCCCGTCGAGGATGGCGCCGAGCCCGTTGGTGGGGGAGAGGCCGGCGGCGTCGAGGTCGGCGCCGTACCGCTCGAACACCGCTGGGAGAAAGGCGCGCACGACGTGCCCGAAGACGATCGGGTCGCTGACCTTCATCATCGTCGCCTTGAGATGCACCGAGAAGAGCAGGTCGTCGGCCTTGGCGCGGGCCACCTGCTCGCGGAGGAAGGCGCCCAGGGATGCCGCCCGCATCACCGTGGCGTCGACCACCTCGCCGGCCAGCACGGGCACGGCATCCTTGAGCACGGTGACGGTGCCGTCGGCGGCGGTGTGCCGGATGGTGAGGGTGTCGGCATCCGGGATGACGACCGACTGCTCGTTCGACCGGAAGTCGTCCTTCCCCATGGTCGCCACACTGGTCCGGCAGTCCGGTGACCAGGCACCCATCGAGTGCGGGTGTGCGCGGGCGTAGTTCTTCACGGCGGCCGGTGCGCGACGGTCGGAGTTTCCCTCCCGCAGAACGGGGTTGACCGCGCTGCCTTTGATCTTGTCGTAGCGGGAGCGGATGTCGTGCTCCTCGTCGGTGCGCGGGTCGTCGGGGTAGTCGGGGATGGCGTACCCCTGCGCCTGGAGTTCGGTGACCGCGGCCTTGAGTTGCGGTACCGACGCGCTGATGTTGGGGAGTTTGATGATGTTGGCCTCGGGCGTCGTCGCCAACTCGCCGAGTTCGGTCAGGGCGTCGCCGATGCGCTGTTCCTCCCCGAGGTGCTCGGGGAACTGGGCGAGGATGCGGCCGGCGAGCGAGATGTCACGCGTCTCGACGTCGACCCCCGCCGAGCCCGCGAAGGCCTGCACCACGGGAAGGAAGGAGTACGTGGCCAGCATCGGGGCCTCGTCGGTGAGGGTGTAGATGATCGTGGCCATGGTGCGGGGTCGCTCCTGGGGTCGGCGGCAGAGGTCTCTTGATGTCAAGAAAAGGTATCGGGCTGTGGGTGACGACGGTAGCGGTGCAGGACGTCCCGGTGCTCCTCGCCATCCCCACTGCGTGGCGACCTCGCACCCGGCGATCAACCGGCAGGTCGTGCCCGCCTGCGGCTGGACAGGTCGATGATCGTCGCGCGGTCGGGGTTGGTGTGCTTCGCGGTGGAGCGCGTCCACTGGTCGATCCACTCGGAAGCCATCCCCAGGTCATCCGCGGCCTTGGCGTTCGAACGTGTGCCGTACACGTGACGGACGGCCTGGCCGAGGAGGCGTGGCGTCTCGTTCGCGACCGGCACCGGTTCGTCGGATCGCCATCGCAGCGACGCCAGTTGGATCTGCAGGCTTCTGGCGCGTTGCGCGCTGATCACGCCGAGGTCCCGGGATCTCATGACGATCGCCCCGACGGAGATCCCGTAGTCGGCTTTGATCGGCAGGTAGCCATGAAGGTTCACCGTCTCGGAGACGCGCTGTCGGACAACGCGTTCTGGTAGAAGATACGCACTCGCAAACATATATGCGCGCTTCTCCTCCCGGCTTCGAGTGCCGACAGGGCCGGCAAGGTCGCGATCGAAAATCAGATGACCGACCTCGTGCAGCACGGTAAGCCGCTTGACCGCACCGGGCAGTTCGCTGACGAGTGCCACCAGGGGGCGGTCGTTGTGATGAGAGGGGCGTGACACGGCCGTGTGGCCACGCGCCTCGTCATGGAGGTTGTCGAGGTTGTCGACGACGCCGATCCCCAGCCGTTCGATGGCCCGGATGGCGTTGGGCACCGGTGCGTCGGAGGCCAGTCCTGCCGCGGACCGCAGCGCTTCGGCGACCAGTTCCGGATCGCCCTGATGGTCAGCCGGGTCGGGCAGGTCTGCGGCGTGGAAGCCGGACGCGTCCGACACGCGCCGAAATAACCGAGCGGCTTCATCGTAGAGCGCGACGACTCGAGCCTCGTCACGGCCGGATGCGGTGGAGCTCTTTCGGAACGTGACCGCACTTCGCTCGGCGGCATCGGGGTGGACGGCGAAGAACGATAGCGGGAGTCCGAACTCCCGGCTGGTTCGAAGCCGCAGGCTGTCGGGGATCGGACGGCTGCCGCGTTCGAGGTGTGACAGGAAGGACTGGGTGACATCGAGGCGCGCCGCCAGGTCCGCCTGGGTCAGCCCCCAGATGGCCCGCAACGCCGACAGGCGCCGGCCATGGGCGCGCGCGAGATACTCACGAGCCATGCTCGTCCTCCTCGGCAACCTCGATCACGAAGAAGTCGTCATCCTCGGGTGAGCCGGGGAACCTGAGGTGGCTGAAGATCGTGCCGCCGTCCTGGACGTCGACGATGAGGTCGCATGGCACCGCTCGGCCGTAGATGCCTGGAGCGAGGGTATGCACGATGCGCAGAGTGAACTCGTCGCGAACTCGTGGGTCCGTGAAGTCCCACAGCAGCAGGAGCGGAAGGTGCTGGGCGGCGTCGGCCGGCTGCGCGGGCAGCATGAGGTCCAGGGGGTCGTTGACCCACCGGCCACGGCGCGCCCCATTGCTCCCCGCCACCGGGACCCCGCCCGGGTAGGCGCGTCGGCGCTCCTTGAGGAATCGCATCTCCAGGTCGAGATCGGCATGGTTGAGGAGCAGTTGGCCCATGAGCCCTGGGTTGCCGCCGACCGCCCATCCGTGCGGTAGCCGATCGCGCTCGAGGTGTTCGCGCATCTCGGCCCGCATCGTGAGCGGCCTCAGGTGTGGATACATGTCGTGACCCAGTCCGCGACAGCGCATCTCCGACGCCGCCAGTGAGGTGGCAGCGCCGGCGTGGAGCACCGGGCCGAGCATCTTCGCCTGTGTCTCGATGACCTCGCGGATCTCACGAGCGCTCATGTCAGCATGTCCCTGTCAGTCGGCTGCTCATAATATGAGCACGATTGTCAGAGTAGCGGCCAGGTGACAACCGATGGTCGGGACCCGCCGGGCGCCCGAGAGAATCCCGTCCGTCAGGATGTGCCGGTGCTCCTCGCCACCGCGAACGTCAACGGCATCCGGGCCGCCCTGCGCCGCGGAGGGGTGGCCTGGCTCGATGCGTGCGGCGCTGACGTGGTGACGCTCCAGGAGGTGCGGGCGTCATCCGACCAGTTGCGAGCCGCGCTCGGCGGTACGGGGATGGCGTCGTGGGAGGTCGTCGACGAGCCGAGCACGGCGGCCGGGCGGGCCGGCGTGGCGGTGCTGTCGCGGCATCCGGTGGTCGGGGTGCGGCGCGACCTCGGCGCGGAGTTCGCCGGGCAGGGCCGCTGGGTGGAGGTCGACCTCGAGGTCGGCGGCGAGGTGGTCACGGTGGCCTCGGCCTACGTGCACACCGGCGAGGCCGGCACGCCGAGGCAGCACGAGAAGGAGCGCTTCCTCGGCGCGATCGGCGAGCGGCTGGCGGACTGGTCGCACGATGGCCGGATGGCCGTGCTGACCGGCGACCTCAACGTGGCGCACCGCGTCGATGACCTGAAGAACTGGAAGGGCAACCGCGGCAAGGCTGGCTTTCTCCCCGAGGAGCAGGCGCATCTCGACCGCTGGGCCGACGAGCACGGCCTGGTCGACGTGCACCGGGCGCTGCACGGCCCGGGCCCAGGGCCGTACACGTGGTGGTCGTGGCGCGGGAAGGCGTTCGACACCGATGCCGGGTGGCGCATCGACTATCAGCTCGCTACGGCCCCACTCGCCGAGCGGGCGACGCGGGCGTGGGTCGGCCGGGCCGCGAGTTACGCCGAGCGGTGGAGCGACCACGCCCCTGTCCTCGTTGACTACGGACCCTGACGGCCGGCCCGGCGCCTGGTCAGCGCGAGCTGCTGAGCGCCAGTTCGACATCCGCGACTTTCTGCACGAGGAGCAGGCTGGCCGGCACGCGGCGGAAGCCGAGGGTCTCGTAGAACTGCGCCACCCGGTCGTGCCGGGCGTCCACGACGACGAGCCGCGCGGCGACCACCTGAGTCGCATCGACGACCCGCCGCAGTGCGTCGGCGACGAGAACCGCGCCGAGTCCCTGACCGCGCAGCGACTCGGCCAGGGCGAGACGAGCCAGCAGGACCGCCGGGATCTCTACCGGCCCACCACGGCCGACCGGACCGGGTATATCGGCGCGAGCCACCTTGTGGGCGGCCAGGGCGTAGTAGCCCACGACCGCGCCGTGCTGGTCGGTCCACACCCAGGTTCGAGTTGTCCGACGAGCAGCTGCCGGAGTGGCCTGTTCGCGCAGCCAGGATTCGAGCGACGCTTCCCCACAGGTGAACTCGCCCACCTCGTGTCGGTCCGGGTCGAACCGCTCGGATCGCAGGCCCACCGTCAGTCGCGGGTCAGCGTCTCGCGTGCCTGCCGTGCCGCACGCCTCAGCGCCGGGTTGGCGTGCGGCGTGGCGTCGAGCGCGTCGAGAAGATCGTCGAAGAACTCGGCCGGCACGGTGGTGGTGGCGTCGTGTTCGCGGATGACGCGCTCGGCCTTCTCCTCGGCCGCTGCCCGGGCGAACTCACTCACCGGCTCCTGCATCAGCGCTGCGGCGCGCTCGATGCGCGATTTGCGTTCGGGACGAACCCGGAACTCCAGACGAGCAGACGCTGCTGCCATCGCTCCATCACCTCTATCTCAACGGTACGGACAACAGTACGGACAGGCCGCTGTGCTGTCGAGCGTCTCGAGAGCTCACGCGGATGACGTGACGTCGGGTGCCCGTGAGCGGCGGTAGGCGGTGGGGGTGAGGCCGACCTGCCGGCGGAAGTGGGTGCGGAAGTTGGTGGCGGTGCCGAGCCCGACCCGGGCCGCGACGGCATCCACGCCGAGGTCGGTCGACTCCAACAGATCGCGGGCCCGGTCGAGCCGCTGCAGGGCCAGCCACCGGATCGGTGTGCTGCCGGCCTCCTCGAGGAACCGGCGGTGGAAGGTGCTGACCGCCATCCCGGCGTGGTCGGCGAGCTGCTCGACGGTGAGCCGCTCGGCCAGTCGCTCGCGGGCCCAGTCGAGCGTCCGGCCCAGCGCGGGCGGGTCGTGTGGGGTGGTGGTGGCGATGAACTGCTGCTGGCCGCCGTCGCGGTGCCCGGGGAACACCAGGCGTTCGCTGACCTGCCGCGCAACGGCAGCACCGTGGTCGGTGCGCACGAGGTGCAGACACAGGTCGAGCGCGGCCGCGCTGCCGGCGGCGGTGAGCCGGTCGCCGTCGTCGACGAACAGCACCCCGGGCCGCAGGTCGACCGTAGGGTGGCGGCGCCGGAACCGCTCGGTCCACATCCAGTGCGTGGTGGCCGGCCGGCCGTCGAGCAGGCCGGCCTCGGCGAGCGCGAACGCTCCGGTGCAGAAGCTCACCATCCGGGCCCCGCGGCTCGCAGCCGCGCGCAGGGCGCCGAGCACCCGGGGGTCGAGCGGGGTGTCGGTGTCCGGGCGGTTCGGCGCGATCACCGTGTCGGCCCGCGCGGCATCCGCAAGCGTTCCGGCACAGCGTATTTCGTACAGGCCCTCGCGCATCGTCACCGTGGGCGTCGGCGCGCACACCCGAAGCTCGTACCAGGGCAGGCCGAGTTCCGGCCGGGTGATCCCGAAGACCTCCACCGCCACGTTGAACTCGAACGGGTTGGACCCGTCGGCGACCACGAGCGCCACCCGATGCCGACCGCTCGAGCGCCGAGAGAATCCTTTCGACATTCGCCATTCCTACCACTGGCCGGTTAGCCCGAGACACGTCATCGTCGGTGCCATGGACGACATCCGCCCAGCGACCCCCGCCAACCTCGACCGCACCCTCGCCACGTTCGACGACCTCTGGAGCCCGCGCATCCTCGCCCAGGTCAACGACTACGACCTGCGGGTGGCCAAGGTGCGCGGTGAGTACGTCTGGCACCGCCACCCCGACACCGAGGAGCTGTTCCTCGTGCTCGACGGCCACCTCGACCTCGGCATCCGCGACGACGACGGCACCGAACACGTGGTGGCCCTGGGTCGCGGCGACGTGTTCGTCGTGCCCAAGGCGCGGCTGCACCGGCCGGTGTCACCCGACGGCGCCACGATCGTGCTCGTCGAGCCGACCGGCACCCTGACCACCGGTGACTTCGCCGGCGACCTCCCGGCGCACATCGACAGCACCATCGGCCACCGGCCCGCCGGACCGGATGGCGCCTCGGCCGCGCAGCGCGACGCGAGCTAGATCTCGCGCGAGCGCGTCGTCGGCTCCGAATCCGCCGACGGTAGGGGAGGTATCGGCGGTGCCGTGACGCTCGGGACAGCCCACACGATCCATACCAGCGCGGCGACGATCACGACCTTTGCCGGTGACACCGGGATCGCCCGTCGCTTCCGGCCGAACATGTGGACCTTGCCGTTCTCGAGAAGCCCGTCGGTGCGGAGCCCGAGCCCGAGGCCGGGCCCGCCCCACGGCAGTGGATGAAGACGCCCGAAGATGAAGTCCCCGACCAGGTGGGACGCCCACCCGGCGAGTAGCGCCCAGCCGACCCACTGGGCTCGCTCTGGGAGTTGCGCGACCGCCCATCCGGCGACGAATGGCAGAAACCACCAGTGCGACAGGCCGCTCCGGTGCGCCAGCAGTGGCCGGAGGAACGGCACCACCCCGAGCGACCGCCACGCCCTGGTCTGGTCGACATCCGGCGACGCCCACCCGTGGCTGGTCGCGGTTGCGACCAGCGCGGTGATGACGATCATCGTGCGGCCTTCTCCCTGCGCTGCGGCGAGACCGGCGCCCGCGAGGGCGCCGAAGCACCGGTGCGTGCTGCCCATCATCGCGTGGAGTCCCGTCCGCTGGTGGTCGGTGCCTGGTCGGCGGCGCCCCGGCCGGCGTCGTCGGGCCACGGCGAGGTGGCATGGGTGGTGATGACGGCGATGGTCGCTCCCCTGAATGTGGTGGTGAGGTGGTGCAGCGCACAGCAACTGGCCACGCCCCGCCGTGGCGGGATCAGCCGTGGTGAGTGTCGTCCACGTGCCGGAAGAGACCGCCGGGTATCCACCATGCGGGCCATCCCTGACGACGTCCGCCCGATGGCCATGACCAGCCTGGACCACCCGCCCGGCGGCGACCGTGAGACTCGCCGGCTCCCGAAACCCGTTCTCGGCGAATGCCGCCCGGATGACGGCGCTCGCCCACTCGACGGCTGCCTTCGGCACCAGCGCGATCGGGCCGCTGCGATCGGCAGCACGAGGCTGCCGTTGTCGTCGGTGTGCTCGCCGATGAGGTTGACCTGCCCCGGCACCGACCAGACCCCGGCCGGCTCCGAGCCGAACACCTCGCGGTGGGCGGCGGCGGCTCGGGGTACGCCGCGAAGCGAGGAGCGCCGTGCCTGCCAGAATGGCGGCCATGCCCGACAGTCCTCCCGCCACCGACGCGCGCCCGCGGATTCTCTCCGGGATGCAGCCGACCAGCGACTCGCTGCACCTCGGCAACTACCTCGGCGCGCTCGCCAACTGGGTTGGGCTGCAGAGCGATTTCGAGGCCTACTACTTCATCGCTGACCTGCACGCCCTGACCGTGCCCACCGACCCCGAGGTGATCCGGCGGCGCACCCGGGTCACCGCGGCCCAGTTCATCGCCGCGGGCATCGACCCGCAGACGTCGGCGGTGTTCTGCCAGAGCCATGTCGTGCGTCACCCCGAACTGGCCTGGATTCTCGGGTGCCAGACCGCGATGGGCGAGATGAACCGGATGACCCAGTTCAAGGACAAGACCGCTCGCGGCCAGAACGCCAACGTCGGGCTGTTCACCTATCCGGTGCTCCAGGCGGCCGACATCCTCATGTACGACGCCGCCTATGTGCCGGTCGGCGAGGACCAGCGACAGCATGTCGAGATCACCCGCGACCTCGCCGAGCGGATGAACGCGCGGTTCGGGCCGGTGCTCACCGTGCCCGAGCCGTACATCGTCAAGGAGTCGGCCAAGATCATGGACCTGCAAGAGCCGACCGCGAAGATGAGCGGCTCCACGTCATCCGACAAGGGTCTTGTCCTGCTCAGCGACGACCCCGGTCGGATCGCGAAGAAGATCCGCTCGGCCGTCACCGACGTCGGCGGAGAGGTGCGCTACGACCCCGAGGCCAAACCGGGCGTCTCGAACCTGCTCGTCATCCACTCGGTGCTCTCGCGCACACCCCTCGCGGAGGTCGAGGCCGGCTTCGCGGGGCAGGGGTACGGAGCGCTCAAAGCCGAGGTCGCCGATATGGTCGTCGCGGCGGTCGAGCCGTTCCGCGCCCGGATGGCCGAGTTGCTCGACGACCCCGCCGAACTCGACCGGGCCCTTGCCAGTGGAGCCGAGCGGGCCCGGGCCGTCGCCGAGGCCACCACTACCCGGGTCCGCGACGCGGTCGGGCTGCTCGCTCCCGCCCGGTAGGGTCCGGTTCCATGTCAGTGCACGGTGTCGCCGTCACCATCCCCGAGCCGTGGGGCAGCGAGTTGCAACGCGCTCGCAAGCAGTTCGGTGACCCCGTGGCCGACGCTATCCCGCCGCACGTCACGCTCCTGCCGCCGACCTCGCTCGAGCCCGATGCGCTGCAGGCGTTCAATCGGCATCTGGAGAGCGTTGCCGGGTCGATGCCGGCATTCGACGTGGTGCTGGCTGGCACCGGCACCTTCCGGCCGGTGTCGCCGGTGGTGTTCGTCCAGGTCTCGCGCGGCATCTCACACTGTGAGCAACTCGAGAAGGAGGTGCGGTCCGGCCCAGTGGAACGGCATCTCGACTTCCCCTACCACCCGCATGTCACGGTGGCCCACCACCTCGACGACGACGCCCTGGACCGCGCCTTCGAGCAGCTCGCCGGTTTCCGATGCCAGTTTCCGGTCACCGGTGTCGAGTTGTACCAGCACGACACCGATGGGGTGTGGCGCGTGGTTACCTCGTTCCCCCTCGCGGCCCGCCGTACCTGAACGCCAGCCGTTGCGGCGAGGTCCGGCCGACCACCACCGGCCCGGTGCGGGCCTCCCAGCGAGGTTTCGCTGGCCGGTGGATGACGGGAGGCTCTCCGGTGTGCGTCCTCGATGCTGCGGGCGGTAACGTGCGCGGCCATGTCGGCCGTCGAGAAGTTCTGGGCGATCGTGCCCGCCGGGGGAGCGGGCACCCGGTTGTGGCCGCTCTCGCGCGCCGGTCGGCCGAAGTTCTTGCTCGATCTCACCGGGTCGGGGCGTTCGCTGCTCCAGTCCACCGTCGACCGGCTCTCCCCGCTCGCCGGGGACCGCACCATCGTGGTCACCGGTCGGGCACACGCCGATGCCGTGTGCGAGCAGTTGCCGTCGGTGCCGGCCGGCCGGGTGCTCGCCGAGCCGTCACCGCGCGACTCGATGGCCGCCATCGGCTGGGCCGCCGCCGTGGTCGAGCGCACCGACCCCGATGCCGTCGTGGGCTCGTTCGCGGCCGACCACGTCATCCCCGACGTAGCGGTGTTCGCCGAGGTGGTGAACGAGGCGGTGTCGGTGGCGCGGCAGGGCCGGCTCGTCACCGTCGGGGTGCAGCCGACGTACCCGGCCACCGGGTTCGGGTACGTGCGCGCGGGTGCTTCGCTGCCCGGCTTCGCGACGGCGCTGGAGGTGCGTGAGTTCGTCGAGAAGCCGGATGCCGCCCGTGCTCGCGCGTACCTGGAGTCGGGCGAGTTCCGCTGGAACGCAGGCATGTTCGTGGTGCGGGCGTCGGTGCTGCTCGACTTGCTCGCCCGCTGGCACCCCGATCTCGCGGCCGGCCTGCGGGCCGTGGCGGCCGACCCGGGCCGGCTCGACGACATCTGGTCGGGGCTCGAGCGCATCGCCATCGACCACGCGGTCGCCGAGCCGGCGGCCGCGGCCGGCGAAGTGGCCATGGTGCCTGCCCCGTTCGGGTGGGACGACATCGGCGACTTCACCAGCCTTGCCGGCCTGCTCCCGGAGATCGCACCCGCCCTGCGGGTGCTGGGCGACTCCGCCGACGTGACGGCGCTGGAGGGGGGTGGCGTCGTCATCCCCGCCGGCGGGCGGCACGTCGCGGTCCTGGGCCTGGATGACGTCGTGGTCGTCGACACCCCGGATGCCCTGCTCGTCACCACCCGCGACCGGGCCCAGGACGTCAAAGCCGTCGTCAACGTGCTCAAGGCGGCGGGCCGCACCGAGCTGCTCTGACGCGTTCAAGCGGCGTCGCGGCGCCGGTAGGCGAGCGCTCCGGCCGCGACCGCGGCGCTGGCGACCGCGACCAGCACCAGAGCGCCGACGGCGTCGAACGTGCCGCCCGGCAGCTGGCTCAGGTGGGCGAACGGCGAGGTGTCGACGACCCACTCGGGCAGCCGCATCGTCGGGCCGAGCTCGCCGACGGCGAAGGCGAGCAGCAGCACACCCCAGGCGAGTGGGGCGAAGCGCGCCGACGAGCCGGCAAGCAGCGCCGCGACGCCCAGCACGACCCACACCGCAGGCAGGGTGGCGAGCGTGGCGCCGACCGACTCCGCGAAGGACGGTGCGGCATCCGAGGTCCGGGGGCCCACCACGCCGACGACGACGCCCAGTAGGGCGAGCAGACCGGTCGTCAGGGCCACGGCCACCGCGACGTGGGCGAGGTACCAGCGCCACCGGCTCGTCGCCGTCGACAGCGCCAGCTCGCCGACACCGGCCCGCTCGGCGGCCGCGAGCCGGAGCACGACCGCGACACCGGCCCCGGCGACCGCGGCGGCGACGAACCGCACCTCCGTGGCGAGGTAGATGTCCTCCACCGTGCCGGCCGAGCCGCCGAGCCGTTCGAGGATCTCGGTGACCGCCGGGTCCGAGGCGAGGTCACCGACCGACCCGAGGAGCGAGCCGACGACCACACCGCCGAGCAGCACCCCGACCACCCAGCCGATCACGGTGCCACGGGAGAGCCGCGTCACCAATCCCAGCGCGCCGGACAGCAGCCGCCGGGCTCGCGCAGGCCCGGTGCGCGCTGGTAGCAGCCCGGCGCCGAGGTCCCGACGGTCGAGCAGCGCGAGCGCCACCGCCATCCCGAGGAGCAGTGTGCCGACCCCGAGCGCCAGCACCCAGAGCCGGTCGGCACCATAGGCCTCCACGCGTCCGGCCCAGCCGAGTGGTGAGGCCCAGGCCAGGCCGCGCACGGCATCCGAGCTGGACCCGTCGGCGACGGCCCGGAGCAGGTAGGCCGCACCGAGGAAGCCGAAGCCGAGTAGGCCGGCACTCCGAGCCGTCGCGGCGAACTGGACCGCGACCGCGGTGGCGCCGACGGTCGCCAGTCCGGATGCCGCCCACGCCACCCCGAACGCGGCCGAGCCGCGACCGTCGAGCCCGACCGCCCACAGGCCCACCGCGGATGACGCGCTCGCGACGAGCACGGCGACCACGGCGAGCGCGACCGCTGCCGCGAGCGGCGCCCAGCGCCCGACCACGCCGGCGCCGACGAGCTCGAGCCGGCCGTCCTCCTCCTCGGTGCGGGTGTGCCTGCGGACCACGACGAACCCGAGCACCGAGACCAGGAAAGCGCCCAGCATCACCGTCTTGAACACCGCGAGCGCCGCGACCGTCTGGGAGGCCAGCGGCCCGTAGAGGGCGAGCACCGCCGGATTGCCGAGCACGGCGGCGAGGTCCTCGGTCGCGGCGCCGGCGTCCGGGTAGAGGTCGAGCGTGGCCCGTGCCGACCCCACCGCCAGCACGACCAGGCCGAGCACGCTGGCCGGGATGAGCAGCCGGTCACGCCGCCAGCCGAGCCGCCACAGCTCGCTCGTGCCGACCAGGCGGGACCGCGGGCTCGTGGGCAGGAGGGCGGTCATGCGGGCTGCTCCTCGCGCAGCCGCCCGTCGGGAGTGTCGCGGTACCGGGCGAGGAAGAGCTCCTCCAGGGTCGGGGGTGTGCAGGTGAGGGCGGTGATCTCGTGACCGCTCAACGCCGCGATCACGTCGCCGATGTGGCGAGCGTCGACGGCGCAGCGCAGTTCGTCGCCGCCGGTGACGACGATGTCGTGGGCGCCGGGCCACGCGGACGTCTCGGCCGCGGTCGGCATCCGTCGCAGCCGGGCGCGCACCGTGGTGCGGCTCAGGTGCCGCAGGTCGTCGAGGCTGCCGCTGTCCACCACCCGGCCGGCCCGCACGATGCTCACCCGGTCGCACGCCTGCTCCACCTCGCTGAGGATGTGGCTGGACAGCAGCACGGCGCGGCCGCGGGTGCGCAGGGTCGCCAGCTCCTCCTGGAACACCTGCTCCATCAGTGGGTCGAGGCCCGCGGTGGGCTCGTCGAGCACCAATAGCGGGACGTCGCTAGCGAGCGCGGCGACGAGGGCGACCTTCTGCCGGTTGCCCTTGGAGTACGCCGTGCAGCGCCGGGTCTCGTCGAGCTCGAACCGCTCGACCAAGGTGCGGCGGCGCGACTCGTCGAACCCACCTCGCAGTCGGCCGAGCAGGTCGATGACCTCGCCGCCGGTGAGAGTCGGCCAGAGCACGACGTCACCGGGGACGTAGGCGAGGGAGCGGTGCAGGGCGGTCGACTGGTGCCAGGGGTCGTGACCGAGCACGGTCGCCGACCCGGTGTCGGCGCGGAGCAGCCCGAGCAGGATGCGGATGGTCGTGGACTTCCCGGACCCGTTGGGTCCGAGGAACCCGTGCACCTCACCCTCGCGCACGGCGAGGTCGAGTCCGGCGAGCGCGAGGGAGCGCCCAAAGGTCTTGCGCAGGTTCTGCGTGGTGATGACGTCAGCCATGATCAGCAATGTACTCGTGTTTCAGAAATTTATGAATGTTGTATTCTCATGCACATGACCGGAGACCTGGCGCTCGTCGATGCCATCGAGCACCTCGGCGCCGCCCTCGCCGAGGCCGGCGTGCCCCGCCTGCCCGCGCGGGTTTTCGCGGCGCTGCTCGCCACCGAATCCGGCCGGATGACGTCCGCCGAGCTCGCGGCGCTCCTTGCCGTCAGCCCGGCGGCCGTCTCCGGGGCGGTCGGCTATCTCCTGCAGGTCCGCTTCATCCGGCGGGAGCGCGAACGCGGTTCCCGCAGAGACGTCTACGTCGTGCTCGATGACGCGTGGCACGACGTGCTCATGCAGCGGGACCAGCTCTACGCGCCGTTGCTCGCTGGGCTGCGCGCGACCCTCGGCGTCGTCGGCGATGACACCCGGGCGGCCCGGCGGCTCGGACTGTCCGTCGAGTTCCTCGAGTTCATCCAGCGGGAGATGGACGACGTCGCACGGCGCTGGGACGAGCACGTCGCGCAGCGCCGGTCGTGATGGATGATCGAGCCGCGCCGGTAGACTCGGCGGCTTGATGAACGACGATGCCCTCCTCGCCGCGGTCGGCGAGCGCATCACCTCGCTCACCCCCCAGCTCGTCGACGTGCGCCGTGATCTGCACGCGCACCCCGAGCTCGCCCGTGAGGAGACGCGAACCACCGACCGGGTCGCCGGCCTGCTCGCCGATGCCGGGGTGGCGGTGCGTCGGCTACCCGGCACCGGTCTGCTCGCCGAGGTCGGTGCGAGCGACCCGGCGTACCGGGTGGCGTTACGCGCCGATCTGGATGCACTTCCGCTGACCGAGCGCACCGGGCTCGAATTCGCCTCTCGCACTGCGGGTGTCTGCCACGCCTGCGGTCACGACGTGCACACCGCGGCGCTGCTCGGTGCGGTTCTCGCGCTGGGGGATGTCGCGAGCGGCCTCGCCGATCGGGGGCTTGCCGTGCGCGCGGTGTTCCAGGCCGCCGAGGAGGTGATGCCCGGGGGCGGCATCGACGCCATCGCGCACGGGGCCCTCGACGGCGTCGACGCCATCTACGCCGTGCACTGCGACCCCAGCCTCGACCTCGGTGAGGTCGGCCTGCGCGAGGGGGCGCTCACCGCGGCGTGTGACCAGGTCACCGTCACGCTGCACGGCCGCGGCGGCCACACCTCACGACCGCAACTCACCGAGGACCTCACCTACGCCCTCGCCACCGTCGTCACCGAGGTCCCGGCGGTGCTCTCCCGCCGGCTCGACCCCCGCTCGGGCGCGTCGCTCGTCTGGGGCAGCATCGCCGCGGGCCGCGCGCCGAACGTCATCCCGGCCACCGGCGAGTGCCGCGGCACGTTGCGGATGCTCGACGCGCAGGCCTGGCTGGGCGTCGGCCCGATCCTGGAGGAAGCCGTGCGCGCCGTCGTCGAGCCGTACGGGGTCAAGGCCGAGGTCGAGCGGGTCAAAGGGGTGCCTCCGGTGGTCAACACTGCTGACGGTGTCGCGGCGTTCCGGCTGGCCGCCCTGGCCGCCGGGATGCAGCCCGTGCCCGTCGCCCAGTCCCTCGGTGGTGAGGACTTCTCCTGGTATCTCACCCGGGTGCCCGGCGCGATGGCGCGGGTCGGCACCCGCACCCCCGGCGGCCCCACCTACGACCTGCACCAGGGCGACCTCGTCGTCGACGAGGCGTCCGTCGCGGCGTCCGCGCGATTGTTGGCGTCGGTGGTGGTGGTCTCCGCCGCCGACCGGTTCCGCGCGAGCCGTACCGAGCGGCTGTCAGGGCCGGGATGACCACGGATCGCGAGTGGGCTCGGCTCCGCGACGAGGCCGTACGGATGACGGCACTTGCCTACGCGCCATACAGCCGCTTCCGGGTCGGGGTCGCCGGGTTGGTCGATGACGGCCGTGTGGTCGCCGGATGCAACGTCGAGAACGCCGCCTACGGGGTGGGTCTGTGCGCCGAGTGCGGCATGGTCTCGCATCTGCACGCCACCGGCGGCGGCCGGCTCGTCGCCGTCTGGTGTGTCGACGGTGCCGGCGACACGTTGATGCCGTGCGGCCGGTGCCGACAGTTGCTCTGGGAGAACGGGACTCCGGGCACCCTGCTGCAGACCCCGGCCGGGGTGCTGCCGATGCGTGACGTGCTACCGCAGGCGTTCGACGCCGGCGACCTCCGCTGACGGCCTGGCGTCATCCGGGCCGGCGTCGCGGGACTGAGCGGCAGCGACGACCTGCGCCTGGGTCACGGTGAACGCGACGACGTCGGCGTTCTTCCCGTTCGACGAGCGGCTCGAGTTCATCGAGCGGGAGGGCTCGACCTCATCGCACGGGAGACCAAGACCCGGCTACGTCACCCTCGTCGTTGCTGGCTCCGTGCTCGTGGGCGGGGCGATTCCCAGACCGGCGAGGTAGGCGATCCGGTTCGGGATCGCGGCCCGGATCTTGGCCCGGTCGGCAGCATCGAGCCGGTCGGGCCGATAGCGCAACGCCATCACGAGGAGCGTGCTCTCGGCCACGTCCTCGGTCGTCGGGTAATCACGGGCGTACTCGGAGATGAAGGTCGGGTCGGCTTGCTGGGCGCGCTTCCACTCCGCGGCGGTGTCGTGCGAGCGGAAGGCGGCGTGTGTCGCCTCGTGCATGAGAGTCTCGGCGAGCAAACCCTCACGGGTCAGTTCGGCGCCGCGCCCGGTGGAGATGTTGATAAACCCGCTGGACGCGCTCAAGTAGTAGTTCCCGCGGTTGACGACCAACTGGTTCACCCCACGCCGGATGGTGGCCGGGATCCTCCCCAGTTCCAGGCCGTATCGGACCGCTTCGGCTCGTCCCTGGGCCGAGGTGAACCCCGCGGTCGTCAGCACCTCGGTCGTGTCACCGTCGTCAAAAGTGACCTGGTAGATCTGGACGTCGGCGACGACGAAACGGCCGTTGCGCATGTCCCATACCTCTCGGCGGTCATCGCCCAGCCCACGCACCGAACCGTAGAGCGTCGGGTCGGCGTCGGTGATGATGTCGGGGTTGGCGGGGGCGGTACCGGCGGTGTAGACCGGCTCCGTCGCCGCCTGGGCGGGGACTGATGTGGCAGCCGTCGCTGCCGTCACCAGGACGGCGACGAGGAGGGGTACTCGGCGTCGGTGGGTGCGCATGGTGCGTCGTCTCCTTTGGGAGATGGCGGGGAGAGGTGACCTGGAGAGCCGGTCTCGTGAGACCGGCTGTGAGAGAACTTAGGTCGCACGACAGAGGCTGCCGCGAGTGTCTAAGGAATCCCCTACTGCGGGGGGATGAGGCGGTGAGACCGGCGCTCGCCGGTCGGCTGGAGGGCCACTACCTCTGGCTGTGCGGGCGGGGCGTCATCCGAGCGGGTCGGGGGGCAGCACCCGGATGCGCAACTGCTCCTCGCGCCACAGCCGGTCGGTGTCGCGGCGGCGCCGCTCGGCGACCACGGCCGCCAGCACCAATTCGGGGTGGGCGCCTTGCGGCGGCGGCGGGCTCACATGGCGCAGCGTGCTGTGGAACAGGTCGGTGCCGAGCACCCGCCGCGACTCCGGGGAGAGGCCGCCGGCGCGGGCGAGGAACTGGCGCAGCGCGACGGTGAGCCCCGAGGGCAGCGCGGCGATGTCGGCACTCGTGGCCCAGGGCGCCAGCGACGGCGGCATCTGTGGTGGCGGCAGCACTGTGAGCTTGGCCCGTTGGGAGACCACCGAAGTCCCGGCGGCCATGTCCCCCAACCGTTTTGCCCGCGGGTGGATCATCCCGGCCACCAGCGCCGGCGCGCCGAACAGCAGGTACACCTCGACATAGCCCACGAGCGCCCGAACCAGGGCATGCCGGGCGATGGCCGGGCCGCCGTCGTCGCGGACCACCCGCAGTCCGAGCGCGAGTTTGCCGAGGGTGCGTCCGCGGAGCAGCACCTCCTGGGCTGCCGGCACCCCGACGAAGACCACCAGCGAGAGCGCGATGAACGCGGCACCGAGGACCGCGTCGGACGCCTCCGCGGTCAGTGCCCCGACCGCGACGAACCCGCCGATGGCCAGGGCAGCGGCCACGAGCAGGTCGAGAATGCCGGATGCCGCCCGCGCGGCGACACTCGCCGCCGGCACCTCCACCGCCACGCCCTCACCAGTGACCAGATCATCGGTGGCGTAACTGCGGTACACCCCGACGTCGCTCACCCGGTGATGGTAGCGACGTAGGCTTGACGGCGTGGATCTCGACGCGTATCTCGCCGCCCACCACGCACAATGGCGGCGGCTCGATGACCTCTCGACCCGCCGCCGGCTGAGCGGGGCCGAGACCGACGAGATGCTCGACCTCTACCAGCGCACCTCGACCCACGTGTCGGTCATCCGCTCGGCCAGCCCCGACCCCTCGGTGGTCACCTACCTGTCCTCGCTCCTCGCGCGGTCGCGGGTCGCCTCAGCGAGCGCGCGCACGTCGACGTGGTCGGGCCTGCTCGGCTTCTTCACCCGCACCTTCCCGGCGGGGCTCTACCGCACCCGATGGTGGTGGCTGAGCACGACCGCGGCCAGCGTGGTGCTCGCGCTGATCGTCGGGTGGTGGGCAGTGAACAACCCGGAGGTCTGGGAAAGCCGGATGACGCCCGCCGAGATCGAGGCGTATGTCGGCACCGACTTCGAGAACTACTACTCGGAGTTCCCCGGGGCCGAGTTCGGCACGTTGGTCTGGCTGAACAACGCGCGCGTCGCCGCCCTGTGCATCGCCCTCGGGGTGCTCGGCCTGCCGGTGCTATACCTGCTGGCGGCGAACGTGGTCAACGTCGGTGTCGCTGGCGCGTTGATGGTCTCGTACGACCGCGGCCCGCTGTTTTTCGGGCTGATCCTCCCGCACGGTCTGCTCGAACTCACCGCAGTCTTTGTCGCGGGGGGTGTCGGTCTGCGGCTGTTCTGGTCCTGGGTCGAGCCGGGGCCACGGAGCCGGCTCGAGTCGTTCGCGGCCGAAGGTCGTAGCGCTATCGCGGTAGCGCTCGGGCTGGTCGTGGTGCTGTTCATCAGCGGCGTCATCGAGGCGTTCGTGACGCCGTCCGGGCTGCCCACCTGGGCGCGGATCAGCATCGGGGTCGTCGCTGAGGCGCTGTTCCTCCTGTACGTGTTCGTCGTGGGCCGGGCCGCGGTTGTCGGCGGCGCCACCGGGGACGTCCTCGCCACGGATGCTGGTGACGTCGCCCCCGCGACCGCCGCCTAGCGTCATCCCGCACCCTCACCCGGTCGTCCCATCCTCCCGGGCAGGCGTTTCGGTTGCACGGCCTGCGCAGGACGCCGCGTGAGAGCCTGCCCGAGGTGGCTACAGCAGGCCCTGGCGTTTGAGGGAGAGGTAGTGGTCGGCGAGCCGTACCGGGAGTTCCTCCGGTGGGGCGTCGAGCACGTCGGCACCGAGGTGCTCCAGGGCGACAGCGGTCCGGTCACGCAGCGCGGTCGCACGCTCGGCCGCGGCCGCGCCATACGTGCTCGACACCGAGTCGTGCTGCGCCCGCATCGCACTCAGCGCAGGGTCGGATACCGACGCCACCACCACGCGGTGGTGCGCGGTCAGGGCGGGGAGCGCCGGCAGCAGCCCCTCCTCCACTGAGGACGACTCCAACGCGGTGAGCAGCACGACCAGGGCCCGGTGGGTGCCCAGGCGCGTCACCTCGCCGGCGAGCGCCGACCAGTCGGCCTCGACCAGCCGGGCGTCCACGGGCGCCAGCGCCCCGATGGTGTCGCGCAGTAGCCGGGCCCGGTCGTGGCCGCCGACCCGGACGTGCACCGTGCGGTCGCCAGCGAGTACCTGGACCCGGTCGCGCGCATGGCCGGCGAGCGCGGTGAGCAGCAGCGCGGCATCCATGGCCGCGTCGAGCCGGGGAGCGTCACCGATCCGCCCGGCGCTGGTGCGGGAGGTGTCGATGACGATGACGACCCTTCGGTGCTGTTCGGGCTGCCAGGTGCGGACCACGAGGTGCTGCCGCCGCGCCGTGGCGCGCCAGTCGATGGAGCGCACGTCGTCGCCGTCGACGTAGTCGCGCAGGCTGTCGAACTCGGTGCCACGCCCGCGAACCCGCACCGCCGTGCGGCCGTCGAGTTCGCGCAGCACCGCGAGCCGGCTGGGTAGGTGCTTCCGAGACGGGAACGGATGCAGTGCGCGCACGGTGCCGGGCACCGATACCGAGCGTTGCCAGGCGGCGAGGCCGAGTGGCCCGACGGTGCGCAGGGTGACTCGGTCGGCGACCCGGTCGCCCCGACGGGTGGGGACGAGCCGGCTGGTGAGGCGGACCCGCTCACGCGGCGGCACGCGAAGGGCGTGCACGGCATCCACCGCACCGGCCGACGGCGGCCAGGCGTCCCGCAGCCTGCCCCGCACTCCACGCCCCGCGGTGTTGGTCACGACCAGCGTCGTTGTCGTGTTCTCCCCGAGCCGCACCTGAGGTGGGGAGCCGACCCGGGCCACGGTGAGCGCCTTCGGACGCACCGCGAACGCGAGGTCGAGAGCCACCAGAAGCGCGACACCGAGCAGCCACCAGCGCACCGTGGAGCCCGCGGGCCACACCATCACGGGCAGGAGCCCGAGCAGGGCCAGCACGACGGTCCGACCGGTGATCGCCATCAGCGCGGGACCGGCACCGAGCCCAGGGCGCTGTCGAGCACGGCAGATACCCCGACGCCCTCGAGTTCGGCCTCGGGCCGCAGCGACAGCCGGTGGCCGAGCGTCGCGTGGGCGAGTGCCTTGACGTCATCCGGTGTCACGTAGGAGCGCCCGGCCAGCCACGCCCAGGCCCGGCTGGTGGCGAGCAGCGCGGTGGCGCCGCGCGGCGACACACCGAGTGACAGTGACGGCGATACCCGGGTGGCCCGGGCGATGTCGACGATGTACCCCGCCACCTCGTTGCTGACTGAGACTCGCCGCACCGCGGCCGCTCCCGCGTCGAGGTCGGCAGTCGACGCCACCGGCCGGATGCCGGCTGCGGCCAGGTCGCGCGGGTCGAAACCGCTCGCATGCCGGAGCAGCACCTGCACCTCATCGCCGCGCTCGGGGGTCGGCAGCACCACCTTGAGCAGGAACCGGTCGAGCTGGGCTTCGGGCAGCGGGTAGGTGCCCTCGTACTCGACCGGGTTCTGGGTGGCGGCCACGAGGAACGGTGTGGGTAGTGCGTGCGGCCGACCGTCCACGCTGACTTGGCGCTCCTCCATCGCCTCGAGCATCGCCGACTGGGTCTTCGGCGGGGTGCGGTTGATCTCATCGGCGAGCAGCAGGTTGGTGAAGACCGGGCCCTGGCGGAAGGTGAAGTCGCTGGTCCGTGCGTCGAAGACGAGCGAGCCGGTGAGGTCGCCCGGCATGAGGTCGGGGGTGAACTGGACGCGGGTGGTGTCGACGTCCAGCGCGGCCGCGAGAGCCCGGACGAGCAGCGTTTTCGCCACCCCGGGGACCCCTTCGAGCAAGATGTGCCCGCGGCAGAGCAGCGACACGAGCAGGCCCGCGACCGCGGCATCCTGGCCGACGACGGCCTTGGCAACCTCGGCGCGCACCGCAAGCAAGGCCGACCTGGCGCCCTGGTCGCCGTCCACGGGGGCGGTGGCCTGGCCGGCCGGCGCCGTTGCCGTGGGAGCGCTGTCGAGCGGTGTCGCGATCGGTGCTGTGGCAGGCGCGGCAGTGTGGGCGGTGGGATGCGCGGTCGTGGGCAGCGAGCCGGACGCTCCCGCGGGCGATGCCGCGGACGGGCTCCCGGCGGTGGCGCCAGCGGGGGGTTGCGTATCGGGGTGGTCGGTCATGACGTTCGGGCCCTCTCCTCGAGGTCGGTGAGCTGACGGGCGAGTTGGACGAGCGCGGCGTCGTCGCCGGGTGGCGCGCCGCCGAGGATGGTGGCGACGTCCTCGGCGGAGCGGCCGGTGCAGCTCGAGACAGCCGACACGATGGCGGGGAATGGCGGTCGTCGGGGCAAGCCGAGCCGGGCGGCAAGCCGCCCGCGGGTGGCCGCGCGCAGCACCTCGGCGGCGCGAGCGCGGTCGCCCGACCGGTGGTAGAGCCGGCCGCGGCTCTCGGTGGTCTCGACGGCCCGCACCACGACCGGTAACGGTTCGCGCACGAGGCGGCCGAGCCGCCTGCCACGGGCCGCGGCGAGCAGGACGACGACGATGCCGACGAGCACGACCGCCGGGGTGGTCCACACCGGCCAGATCGGTCGCAGTTCGCCGGTCTCGCCGCCTGGGCCGGGTGCGGTGAGGTCGCCGGTGCCGGGCTGGTACCAGACCAGGCGCTCGCTGCTGCCGAGCACTCGCACTCCGAGGCCGGCGTGGCTGGCGTCGGCGACGAACTCGTTGGTCAGGGCCGAGCCGAAGCCGATGAGGACGGTCTCTGGCCGTCCCGAGTCGGGAGGGATCAGCGCGAGCGCCGACCCGAGCGCGGCGTCCGGTGCTGGTGTGTCGGGGTCGCCATCCGGGTCGGGCAGGACGAAGCACGAGGTGCCGGAATCGTCGTCCTCGAGCAGGTAGGTCTGGTCGATGACGCGGAGCAGGTCGTTCGGCCGGGCGCCGGCGGCGGTGCACCGGGAGCGCAGTCGCTCGGCGCCGCCGGGGAAGGTCCGCGCCGGGACCTCGAGCGTGTCGAGTTGCTCGGTGGCCCCGCCGACGACGACCAGCCGACCGGCGTCGGACGTGACGTCCCGGAGCCGTTCGGTCGCGCCAGGTCCGAGCGCGCCCGGATCGGCCACGACCACGGTGGTCGCGCGGTCGACCGGCGCTCGTTCCAGCGCACTGATCGATCGGGCCACGTCGACCTCGACCCCCTGGGCTCGCAGCACCTCGGCCAGCGCCCGGCCACCTTGTGGTCCGGCTCCCTCGGGGTCGAGAAACTGTGGCGGCCGCGCTGCCCCGACCGCGAATACGCCGAGCAGCACCAGCGCCGTGCCGACGACCATCACGTAGGCGACCATCCGGCGCGACGGCAGCCAGCGAGGTCGGCGTGGTGACGCGGCCGACCCGGATGACGACGCCCCGGACGGCGTGCGGGATGACGGTGTGCCGGATGACCCGGACGGCCCAGCGGTAGCGCCCGCGGAAGCCCCGGGTGTGGCCGACAACGGCGCGGTCGACGTCATCCGGCGACCGCGTGTGGAAGGCCGATGAGCACTGGAGTGGTGCGCGCGATCTCCCCGTCGAGGGCGAGCACGTCCTCGGCCTGAGCGCGGGTCGCCGCACGGTGGCCGTAGTGCACCGCGTCGAACACGTCGGCCGCGTCGGTCAGTCCGGTGGTGTGCGCCGCGAAGGCGGGCGCGAGGGCGACGGCCACCTCGTGCGCGGTGCGTCCGGGCAGGTCGTCGAGTACGGCTCGTTCGACTGCGGCCCGAGCGACCGCCCGATACCCCTCCACCACTGCGGTGTCGGCGTCGCCGACGGCTAGCGCACGCCGAGCCTGGTCGCGGTGCTCGGCGGCGGACCGTGCCGGACCGTCGAGCACGCCGGCCGTGGCGGCGCTGGTCATCCGGCGGTCACGGCGCAGGGTTCGTGCAAGCACCAGCGCGACGACGGCGAGCACGATGACGACGGCCACCGTGACGCTCCAGGCAGGTAGCCCGGGCCCGCCGGCGGTATCGGCTGACAAGAGATCGTCGATCCAGTTCAGGACACGGTCGAGGAGGCCGGGCTGCTCCTGATAGATGCCCTTGCGCAACTCTTCCTCGAGCCAGTCTCTGGCCTCGGGCGAGGTGGGGTCGAGCGGTGGGTCGGCGCGCACGAGTCAGGCGGGACGGGCCGCGCTCGGCCATGGTGCCGAGGCACCCTGCTGGGCGGCGTGGACCAACTGGACGTCGAGCCCCTCGCGTCGGATGCGCTGGTCGATGGCCATCAGCGCGTCGACCCCGGCGGTGAATGGCGTGGTGAGTGCGCTCGCGATCAGGCTGCTGACCCCGGAGGTGACCGCTTGGGCGACGAAGAGGGAATCCTCGCCCAAGGTGCCCACGGCGCCGACGAGACCGATCAGACCGATCGGCACAGTAACCACTTGGGCCGCGATGGCCACCAGCAGCCCGGTGAGCAACCGGATGCCGAAGATCCGCCAGAACTGCGCGGCCCCGCTGGTGAGTCGCCACGACCGTGCGAAGGCCGCGAACGGGTTCCGGTTCTCGAGCACGACCACGGCGGTGACGAAGGCGAGCCGGGTCCACAGCCAGAGCGCAGCGACGACGGCGGCGATCACGCTGAAGATGAGGAGCACCACGACCGCCGGGTTGGGGTCCCCGGTAGCGAAGAGCACGGCGGCGGGCACGCCGACGAGCCCGCCGAGCACGCCGGAGTAGACCACGACGGAGAGCACCACGGTGCCGACGATGGCAAGCAGTCGGCGCCATGTGCCGTCCCACGTCTCGCCGGCGCCGACCTTGCGTCCGAGCACCGCCTGCCCGACGACATAGGCGAGAAATGCGGTGAGGGCGACGCTGGCCACACCCGCCGCCACGGACGGGATGAGGGAGCCGGCCATCCCGTAAAGGCCGAACGAGGCAGTCTCGTCGTTGGCCGCACTGGCGAGGTCGATCGTCTCCAGGCTGGCGACCCAGGCGGCGAGGGCGGTCGCCGGCGCGATGCAGACGGCTGACACGAGAAGCGCCAGCCCCATGGTGGCCGCCACGTTCCCCCGGATCGCCTTGATGACGCCGCCCCAGATGTCGCCGAGTTGCAGCGGGCGTAGCGGCACGATCCCGGGCCGGAACTCGTAGCCGCCGGCCGCGATCGGCGGCGGCGCCGGATACCCGGGGTGCCCGGGTGGCGAACTCACCGGGGGTGCGGGGTAGCCGGTCGTCGCCGGAGCGGCGTGCGGTGGTAGCGAGACACTGCCGGCTGGCGGCATACCCTCTGGCGGAGGCGGATACGCCGCCGGCGGCGGAGGCGGGGAACCGGGGGCAACCCAGGGACTGGGCGGAACGGCATCCCCGTCGGTCGGCATGCGCGTCAGCCTAACCGAGCGCCTGCGGCGTCACCTGGAGATGCCCGGCCGCCCGGCCGAGCCGAACCGAGCCAATGCCGAGTGGTGCGACCGCGCCCGCCGCCGACGCCGGGGCGAACATCGGCCGGCGTGGCGTATCAGGCGGTCGGGTCACGGGCTCCTTCTCGCTGTCAGCACCACTGTCCGGGGCTCTGGACCCGTGACACCGACGCAAGGAGAGCACGAGATGGCCAACGAACAACCCTGGGCGAACGAACTCGCCCAGACCCGGGAGGCGGTCGCGTCGAGCGACTCGACCTGGCAGGTGAGAGAGACCCGGATGACACGTCTGCCCGCCGACGATCGCAGCATTCGACTGGGCGTTCCGGCCCCGACGGCGGCGGATGTCGCCGCCCGGGCCGGTCAACCCGAACAGATGGCCGCCGCGGCCGCCGACACGGCAGGCCTGCGGGTCACCGCGAACGAGCTCGTCGCTGCCGGTGGCTCGGCGCCGGCCGCGCTGCCCGCCGCGTTCGACCTGCGTGACGTCGCCGGTCGCAGCTTCGTCACCGGCCCCAAGGACCAGGGCGGCTGTGGTTCATGCGTCGCGTTCGGTGTCGTCGGTGCGATGGAGAGCACGGTGGAGTACACCCGGGGCGCGCCGGACTTCGAGCCGGACCTGTCCGAGGCGCACCTCTTCTACGTGCACGCGCTCGCCCGTGGCTACACCTGCGCCACGGGCTCGTGGCCCGATGACCTGTTCGCGGACGCCGCCGGCATCGGCATCACGTTCGAGGACTACTTCCCGTACAGCGCGGGCGGCGGCGGCACCCTCGACGGTGACTGGCCCAACCGGCTGGCCAAGGCCGTGGGCGTCAGTGACCTGACCGGCGACCCGGCCAGGATCAAGGAGCACCTCTACCGCTATGGAGCGGTCACCGCGTGCTTCGTCGTCTACGACGACTTCTTCCACTACGGCGGGGGTGTCTACCGGCGCACCACCGACAGCGTCGCCGGTGGTCATTGCGTGAGCATCATCGGCTGGGACGACGCCCTCGGTTGCTGGATCGCCAAGAACTCCTGGGGCACCGGCTGGGGCGAGGGTGGCTACTTCCGGATCGGCTACGGCGAGTGCTTCATCGAGGACTACCCGGGCGATCGCCCGACGGTGCTCGGCTGCACCGGTGTCTCGATCCGGGCGTGGCTGCCGGCGCAACGGGCGACCGCCCTGTTCGCCTCGGCGCACGACGCCAACGGCTGGGCCCACCTGGAGAACTTCGGGTGGCAGTACCTGTCCGGTGGACCGCACACCACGACCAACAAGCTCGTCGAGCTCACCCACGCCCGGGCAACCGGGCGTCCCGTGACCGCCTTCGTCGACGGCGGCGAACTGCAGACCGTACTGGTCTCGGACTGACCTGAAAGGACACCCCCGACATGGCAACAACGACGGCACGACGTGCCCGGACCACCCGATCGAGCGCACCCCCGGAAGTCCCGGTCGCCGCGGCCCATCCGATCGACCTGAACCCGGCGGCCTCACCCGACACCCTCGCCGTCCTCGGTGCCGCCTTCGGCTCCGGGGCGGGGAGCACCACCGCCGGCCTTCCGCACCCGCCGATGCTGGTCGGCGGGGCACCGGCCGGTGTCGGCACGGGTTGGGTCAGCGGGCAGATGATCACGCATCTGTGGAGTTACGACTCGGCCGATGGTGTCTGGGTCTACGTTGACGGCCCCGGCTGGAAGCGACTTTCGCCAGCATCGGCCTCCGGGGTCTCGCATATGGTCGTGATCGCGACCATGGCCACGACCCACAACACTCCCGTCGCTTACCACGAGGACGCCGCTGGTCAGATCGACCAGTTCATGGCCTGAGACTCGGGTGCCGGGCGTTGCGATGTCGGTAACGCCCGGCACGACGACGGAGGTGGATGATGCGCGAACTCGGCGAGAGCGATGACGGCGGGGTGGTTTCGCTCGTTCTTGGCGAGCGGGTTGCGCTGACCCTGTCCGAGACACCGACGACCGGATACCGCTGGGCGGCGTCGACCGCGGGTGGCCTCGAACTGGTCAGCGACGAGACCCTGGCGCCTACGGCGGCGGCTCCGGGTGCCGGCGGGATGCGCCGCTTCATCGTGGTCGGCTACGCCAGCGGCGCACTGACCGCCGTGTTGACGCGGGGCTGGGAGTCGGCTCCGCTCAGTGTCGTGCGCGTGACCATGGAGGTCGGTGAGTCAGCCTGATGGCGGAGTCCGCCTCCACGTCGCGGGCGTGGGGGCGTCACGTCAGCAGCCCGGGGTGCCACACCGTTGTTGTCTCGGGGACGCCGCCATCCGCGACAGGTCGGGCACCGGGGTGAACTTCGGCTCCACGGCATCCGCGCCGGTACCGGCGCGGCCGACGGACAAGCGTGAGCCTCCGTCGACGCCGCCTCGAGCGTGGACCTGTCGAGACAAGCGACACCGGCGGCCCCGGTGAGGTCGAACTACTAGTGTGGGCAAATGGTTGCCGAACTGTCCGAACTCCGGCTGACCAGGTTCAAGAGTGTCCAGGACGCGCGCATCGTGATCGGATCCTTGACTCTGCTAGTCGGTCGGAACGGGTCGGGAAAGTCGAACGTCCTCGACTCCCTGGCCGTGCTCTCGTCCCTGGCGTCTGGCGCCAACCTGAGGGACGCGCTGGATGGCGGTCGCGATGGGCCAGTCGTTCGTGGAGGCTCAGCAGGATGTGCGCCGCTCGGCGAGGACTCCTTCGCCATCGGGTGTACAGCGCGGCTTGACGAGATGGACCTGCACCTGGACCTGGAGATCCAGACGTCTCCGACCCTCCAGATTCGTTCGGAGCGGCTGTGGTCGGCCAGGTTGTCCGGACCTCGGCGTGGTGAGTCGCTGGAGTATCTGAAGTCCGAACCGCCAAGCCCGCACTCGGCCGACATCACTGCGCGATGGCACAATGCGAAGCGTGGGGTGAACCCACCCATCGCCATGCGTGCGGACCAATTGCTGACGTCACAGGTGGCGACCCGCGTTCCGGCCACGTCGCAGGCCGGTCGATACGTGCACGAGATGGCAGAAATGATGCTGGCCGCCATCTCGAGCATCTTCATCCTCGATCCGGTGCCGCATCAGATGCGCGAATATGTGCCCGAGAAGGACAGTCTGCTTCGCCGCACGGCAGACAACCTCTCGGCGGTGTTGAACCGGCTGAAGGCCGACCCGGTGACGATGGATGCGCTGCTCGACATGACCCAGTCGCTCTCCGAGGCGCAGGTGTCCGACTTGAGTTCGGTGTCGAGCGACTTGGGCGACGTCATGGTGACGGTCGACGAGTTGATCGGGGGATCTATACGCAGAATCCCAGCGCGCCTGATGAGCGATGGGACGCTCCGCTTCCTCGCTGTCGCCGCGGCGCTCTTGGACGGGCCACCCGATACAACGATGTCAGCACAGCCGTCGCGTCTGCTCGTCGTCGAGGAACTCGAGAATGGCCTACACCCGTCGCAAGCCTCCTTGTTGCTGGAGCGCCTGAAATCAGGCTCAGAGCAGCGCCGGGTGCGAACTTTCGCCACCACTCACAGCCCCGCGATTCTCGATGCGTTGAGCGGTGCCGATCATGAGTCGGTTTCTGTCGCTGCGCGTGACAACGACGGTTGGAGCAGAGTCACCAGGCTGGTCGACTTCCCGGACTACTTCGAGGTCATCGGGCGGCGTTCCTTAGGTGAGTCGGCGATCGAAGACGACCTGCGGCCTCGGGAGCCTGACGAGAGCCAGGCGCAAGACGTCCTGGCGCGCATCTTCGGGGCCGTGGATGCCTGACCAGGTCGTGCACTTCGTCGACACCAGCGTGTTGACCAACCTCCTTCGTGTGCCGGGGAGGTCCGACCGGGCCGCCGAGTGCCAGGAGGAGTTCCACCGACGCAGAGCTCGGAGCGACCGGTTCGTGCTGCCTATCACCTCGTTGATCGAGACCGGCAACTTCATCGCTCACTGCAATGGCGATCGCCATGCGGCTGCGACTCGGTTCGTCGAGGCGATTGAGGCGGCGCGGATGGCGAACCCACCCTGGGCCGTGCGGGACGTCTCGTGGGACGGCAGGTTTCTGAGCGAAATGGTCGCGGGCAACTCGACCGGTACGACGCTCGTAGAGCATTTCGTGTCGAACAGTCTCAGTGCCGGTGATATCTCAATCCTGGTCGAACGCGACCAGTTCCGAGCAGAAACGGCCTTCCGTGAGGTCCGTGTCTGGACGTTCGATCAGCGCCTCACCGCCTACGCCTGACGAACTGGGTGCGCACCCTCGGTCTCCTACGCCGACCGCAGCGAAGACCGCCTCCGCCTGACCGCCTACGCCAGGCGAACCGGGTGCTCACCTGGTGCTGTCCGACGAGCGGTTGGCGCACCGGATTGGCCTGGTCATCGCGGTTCCGATGACCAGCGTTCCCCGCCCGTGGGCTACTCGTGTCGAACTCGACGAGGGCTCCTACGCGATCGCTGAGCAGCCTCGGACGTTCTCCACGTCGCGCGTGACCCGGGTCGACCGCACCGGGCTCGACGTCGCGGCCGGCGTCAAGGTCGTCACTACCCTTATCGGTGGATGACGGGTCCGAGCACTTCGAGTCACCACAGGCGTCATCGGCAGTCGTCGGTCGGGGGCGAACTGGCTGGCAGTGAGCACTGCGCGCTGCGGGTCGCGCAGCACGCAGTGGCGGTCCAGCCAGTCTCGACCGGACTGAGCACCGTGCCGCCGAGTTGCTCGGCACGCGCGGCGATCGCATCACGGTCGGCCACGGTGACGGCGACGAACCAGCCCGGCACCTCCTCGCCCACGGGGACGAGCGAGCCGATGAAGTCGGCGAAACCCTCGGGTGGGTCGGCCTGCCGGGTGCGGATGTCGGGGTCGACCGTCGGCTCCAGGTGGTCGCCGTAGCCGGGAGTGCTGATCGCGGTGCCCCACTCTTGGTCTACGTACCGCTACCCGAAGAGATCGACGTAGAACCGTTGCGCTGCAAAGAGTTCGGCCGACCGGAGGTCGCCGACATTTCACTCTACGGGCGCGTTTAACCAGCGCCGCCCCGGGCCGTCGGCGCGTCTGCCACAGCCGCACCCCGGCCGCTGCGCACATCGCCGCGAGCAGTCGGGAGGACGCGATCGAGCAGACGAACACGGCGTCCGCCATCCGGGCGGGCACGTGTGAGCCGAGCAGCACCCCCACCTCGCCGCCACGCAGCATCCGCCACCCACGCGAAACGGGCACGGCCACTGCGCACCGATCGGCATCGGGTCGTTCGCGATGACGAGGTCCGGCCGGGTCTGCTCGGCGAGTTCGACGGAAGCGTCCATCGCGCCGGGCTCTTCGGGGTCGGAGAAGCACATGGTGGGGGACGCCGGGTCCGGTGCGACCTGCGACGGAACCGGTTGTGGCGCAGCGAGACCCGCTCGGATGAAGGCGTATCGCACCGTCTCGGTACCAGCCCCCGTGCAGGGCGCGGTATGCACGACGACGAGATCTTGTGGCGGCCGCGAGTCAACCACCGAGGCAGCGTCGCGTAGGTACGCCTCCAGCACGTCGTCGCCGAGGGGCCCCCATCCCGTCGGCTCGCGGTATCGACCTTACGGACCCCACGGCGTCGATCTCGGCTGCGATCAGCGTCGACCGGCTCCACGATCTGCGAGCCGCCGTCGACGTGCACCTTGTCGTCGTTGTTGGTGGGCGGGTTGTCCGACGCGGTGACCATCACCCCGGCATCCGCACCGAGGTACCGGACGGCGTACGCCAGTATCGGGGTCGGCAGCGGGCGGGGCAGCGCCGCGGCCCGACCGCCGAGGCCGGTGACGACGGCACAGGTGCCGGCCGCGAACACGTCACTGCTCGTGCGCGCGTCGAACCCGACGACGACGAACGGTTCGGCGACGCTCGCGCGGAGGTGTGCGGTCACGCCCGCTGCGGCCCGGATGACGATCGCTCGGTTCACCTGGTTCGGCCCACCTCCCAGCCGCCCCCGCAGTCCGGCGGTGCCGAACTCGAGCATCCCCGACATCGCGTCGGCCAGTTCGTGCTGTGCTGGCGCCTCTCCGGACTTCGCTGCGGCACAGAGTGATTCGATGTCGGCGTGGGTCGCCGGGTCCGGGTCGTCGGCGGCCCGCGCGCGAGCCACGGCGACTGTCGTGGCTACGGCGATGCGAGCCTCGGAGTGTCGGGATCGGGGGTGTGGGGCTCGTCATCCGGCATGGTCGGCCCCGACAATCCGGGCAACGACATCGGCGAGCAGCCGGCCGCACCGTGCCGCCGCGGCATCTCCGGCGTCGAGGACTTCCTCATGACTGAGCGGCACAGGGGAGATGCCTGCAGCGGCGTTGGTGACGAGTGAGACGCCGAGCACCTCGAGGCCGGCCTGCCGGGCGGCGACCGCCTCGAGCGTCGTCGACATGCCGACGAGGTCGCCACCGAGCGTGCGCGCCATCCGCACCTCCGCCGGTGTCTCGTACTGCGGACCGCGAAACTGTACGTACACGCCCTCGTCGAGCCCGGGGTCGACCTCGCGGGCCAACGCACGCAGTCGCGGGGAGTAGAGATCGGTGAGGTCGACGAACGTCACGCCCTCGACGGGGGAGGCGCCGGTGAGGTTGATGTGGTCGCTGAGCAGCACCGGAGTGCCGGGGGCCCATTCGGATCGCAGCCCGCCGCAGCCGTTGGTGAGCACGATCGCCGAGCATCCGGCCGCGGCCGCGGTGCGCACGGCATGCACGACCGCGCGCACTCCACGGCCTTCGTAGTAGTGGGTGCGCGTGCCAAAAACGAGCGCGCGCTGCCCGGTGTCGCCGATCGCTACCGACCGCATCGATCCCGAGTGGCCCGCGACGGCAGTGCGGCCGAAGCCGGGCACGTCGGTGTTCGCCACCACCGTCAGCGTCTCGCCGACGAGGTCGGCAGTCTGCCCCCAGCCCGAGCCGAGGACGAGGGCGACGTGATGCCGGTCGACGCCGGTGAGTTCACGGATGACGGTTGCGGCGGCCTCGGCGACGGCGAAGGGGTCGGTCGCCGGGTCGGCGAGGTCGGGCGCAGTCGCTGGGTCGGTCGCGGTCGTCCCCGTTGCCGCGTCAGGTGTGTCCCGGGCGGAGGTCGAATCGGCCACCTGTCGGAGCCTAGTGCGGCCGAGCAGTCGCGGACGTGCGGTGAAAACCCACCGTCGAGGAGGTGATTGCCACCCACGGTCGTCAAGGGCAAGTACTTGCAGATGCAAGTTGCGTATGCAAGTCTTGAGTGTGCCCAGTCTCGCCCATGACCTCCACGTGCTCGTCGCCCTGATGGACCGGCGGGCAGAGGCGCTGCTCGCCGAGGCCGAGACCGGCCTGACGTACCGCCGGTTCCTCACCCTGCTGCACGTCTCCGAGCTCGATGGCCCCACTCAGCGGGAGGTCGCAGCGCGCACCGGCTCGACCGAGCCGGCGGTGAGCCGGATGGTCGCCGGCCTCGCGCGCGACGGGCTGCTCGCCGTGCGTCCCGCCGGAGGTCACCGCCGCGAACTGCGGCTGACCGCCGACGGCGGCTCCCGCCTGTCGCGTGCCGGCGCGGTGCTTGGCGACCGATTCACCGACCTCGTACGAGGTCGGGGCATCGACGCCGACGATCTGCACGTCACCGTCAGCACGCTCGTCTCCGCCCTTCAGGAGGTCATGTAATGAACACCGAACCCGTATGGACCCTGCTCCTCGTCACCCATGTGGTCGCTGCCACGACGTCGGTCGGCCTGGGTGCGGTCCAGTTGTTGCGCCGCAAAGGAGACCTGCAGCACCGGCTGCTCGGGCGCGTGTGGGTCGTGCTGATGCTGTGGACTGCCCTCTCCTCGTACTGGATTCGGCACATCCGCGACGGTGCGTTCAGTTGGCTGCACGTACTCAGTCTGGTCACCGTGGTCACGGTGTTTCTCGGCGTGTGGAAGATCCGTCGCGGCGATGTCGCCGGGCACCGCGGCAACATGACCGGCTCGTGGCTCGGGTCGCTCGGCGCCATGGTGTTCGCGCTGGCGGTACCCGACCGGATGATCCCGACCTTCGCCGTCGACCAGCCGCTCGGGCTGCTCGCTGCCGTGGCCGCCGTCGCCGGGGCCGGCGCCGTGCTCGTGGCCGGCGGAAACCTGCTCGCGCGCCGCGGCGCCGAGGACGGCGCGGTCGCGGGCTGAGCCGTGGACTGTGGAACAACTGCAATAGCACGCCGCCGCAGCCGGCGAGCCGTGCCGGTAGTCCGCGCGGCCAGCGGTGCCGTGGGCGTCCTCAGCCAGTCATCAGCCCGGCCAGTGCGGTGTCCGGGTCGAGGCTCTCGACAAGCCGGCGGCACTTGCGGTCCAGCAAAGTCACGTTCACCTCGGGTGTACAGAACACCGCGAGCACATGTGAGCCGCCCGCGCCATAGACGACGAGGCATCCATCGGTGCTGCGCATGACGGCCTCGGTGAACTCGCCCTGACCCAGCATGGTCGCGGTGTGGCGACCGAGGCCGAGCACGGCCGCTGCGGTCGCGGCCGAACTGCCACTCGTCACGTCATCCCTGGTGTCGACGACCGGGAGTCCGTCGCTGCTGCACAACAACACGCGCTGGATCCCAGGCAGGCTTTCACGAAGGTCGGCGACGGCGTCGAGGAACGACGTCATGACATGCCCCGGCTCATACCGCGACCGGCATCGAGCCGATGTCGATAGTGGTACCCGTGAGCGCGGGGGCCGGCTCGACAGCCGGGGTCTTGTCCAGGCGCCCGAACACATCGACGAGCAAGGACAGCAGCAGGCTGCGGCATTGGTTGACGTCCCGGGCGTCCATCGCGATCACGCGGTCACGGGCGACATCGAGCGCCGCCGCGAGCCGTGCCACCTGGATGAGGCCGCGAACCCCGGGCTCGGTTCGCCCGGCGCCGACGATGACTGGCAGGTCCGGGTGGCGCTCGCGGAAGGCCGAGCGGATGGCGGTTGCCTCCGCGATGCTGTCGGTCGAACTGACGTCGACGAGAAGGACGCAGCCCTCGGCCCCGTCGGACAGGATGCGCCACATGAACTCGAACCGGGCCTGTCCGGGGGTGCCGAAGAACAGCAACTCGACGCCGTCGTGCTGGCGGTCACCCTGGAGCGTGATCGAGCCGTAGTCCATGGCCACGGTGGTGTTGCTTTTGACGGTCGAGGACTCGTCGCTGACCCCGGTCTCGGTATTGACCACCGGGGTGTCGGAAACCGCGTTGATGAATGTGGTCTTCCCGGCCCCGAATGGCCCGGTGACCACGACCTTCAGTGTTGTCGACATCGGTAGCCCCCCGTTCAGATGACGAGCTCGCGCTCGAGGTTGGTGAGTTGGCGGCGGGCCAGGGCGAGGTTTGCCTGATTGCGGTTCAGGGCCAGGTAGAGGAAAAGCCCGTCACCGTTTTTCCCGGTGATCAGCCGGATGAGGTGGTACTGGCTGGAGAGGGTGATGAGGATGTCCTCGATGCTGTCGCTGAGGCCGAGGCGTTCGGCGGCGCGCAGTTTGGCGCGGACGACCTCGGTGTTGGCGGCGGCGGCGATCTCGAGGTCGAGCTCGGGCCCGCCGCCGCGGGTGCCGAGCGTCATCCCGCTGCTGTACTCGACGAGGGCGACACCGAGTGCCCCGTCGATGTCCATGGCGAGTTTGAGGGTGTCGGTGACGTTGCTCATTGGTGGTTCCTGCCCCTGCATTGATAGGGCCGGAACGCCGACCCGGGTGGTGGATGGCGTGACCATATCGAGGCAGGCGCCCGAACGTCGCATCTTTGTCTAAGGTTGTCTGGGGTTTCTCTCAGTCCTCTCGACCACCGGAAGACCGACGCGGGTCGGCGACCCGCACCGACCCGCTCTCGGTCGCGCCGTGGTCGTCGTTCGAGGCCGCGGCATCGCCGGCATCGCCGGCATCGGGGGCCCGGGGGCCGGTGAATCTGGCCCGGGCCGGGTGAACCGCTAGCGGCAGGGCGTCAGGCCGCGACCGTGTCGAGCGAGAGCATGACCCGACGGGACACCCGATGCAGCAGCGTGAGATTCGTTTGCGCCGTGCAGAACACGCCTAGAACCCGGGCGTTGCCGATGCCATACACCACGAGACAGCCATCGGTGCTCCGGACCACCGCCTCGCTGAACTGGCCGTGGCCCAGCATGCTCGCGCTGTGATGGCCGATGCCGAGGACTGCGGCGGCGGTCGCCGCCGAACTCCCGACCGTGACATCGCCGACGGTGTCCTCCAAGGGCAGTCCGTCACTGGTACACAGCACCACTCGGGTGATGCCGTCGAGCGCGGCGTGCAACTCGGCGACGGCGTCGTCGAAGGAGTTCATGCCGCCCCGGCCGCCACCGCGGCCGGCTCGTCTTCGGTGTTCGCGGCCACGGTCTCACTGCTGCCCGCGCTGATGGTGCCGTCGAGCGTGACGCCGCCGAAGACGGAGAACATCAGCGACAGCAGCAGGCTGCGGCAACTGTTGGCGTCGCGGGCGTCGACGGCGAACACCACCGATGACGGCAGCCCGAGGGTGGCTGCCACCTGGTCGAGTTGGGCGCGCCCTGCGGCGCCGGCCGCGGGGCGGCCGGCGCCGACCACGACCGTGAGGCCGGGGTCGCGTTCGCTGAACACGCGCAGGATGTCGCGCGCCTCCTCGATGCTCTCGGGCCGGCTGGCGTCGAGCAGGACGACGTAGCCGTGGGTGCCCTCGGAGAGGATGCGCCACATGAACTCGAA
>JBOFJB010000065.1:0-1857 GCA_051650465.1 Dermatophilaceae bacterium
TCGGCCAGCAGTCAGGCGCCCTCCGGTCCGAGCTGCACGCTCGAGGAGACCGGCTACCCCAAGATCGACCTCAAGACGGCGACCGTCGGCTTCTCGCAGTCCGAGAAGGAGGGCAACCCCTTCCGCATCGCCGAGACCCGGTCCATCCGCGACGAGGCCGCCAAGCTCGGCATCCCGACGGACAAGCTGCTCGTCACCAACGCCCAGAGCGATCTCAACAAGCAGATCAGCGACATCAAGTCGATGCTCGCCCAGGGTGCGCAGGCGCTCATCGTCGCCCCGCTCAACTCCGACGGCCTCCAGCCCGCGCTCGACGCCGCCCGCGAGAAGAAGGTGCCGGTGGTCACCATCGACCGCCTGGTGACCTCCGAGCCGTGCACGGACTACCTCACCTTCATCGGCTCCGACTTCGTCAGTCAGGGCAAGCGTGCCGCCGACGCGATGATCGAGGCCACCGGAGGCAAGGGCAAGGTCGCCATCCTGCTCGGGGCGTCCGGCAACAACGTCACCACCGACCGCACCAAGGGCTTCGTCGACCAGGTGAAGGCACAGGCTCCGGGGCTCGAGATCGTCGCCCAGCAGACCGGCGAGTTCGAGCGGGCCAAGGGCCAGGCCGTCATGGAGCAGCTCATCCAGTCCAACCCCGAGATCACCGCCGTCTACGCCGAGAACGACGAGATGGGCATCGGGGCGGTGAGCGCGCTCAAGGCGGCCGGCAAGAAGCCCGGTGACGACGTCAAGATCGTCTCGATCGACGGCACCCGCAACGCCGTGCAGCTCATCGTCGACGGGCAGTACAACGCGGTGATCGAGTCCAACCCGCGGTTCGGACCCCTCGCCTTCACGGCCCTCACCGACTTCTACGCCGGCACCGAGATCCCCGCGAAGATCATCATCACCGACGACCAGTACGACGAGTCCAACGCGAGCCAGAAGATCGGCAACGCGTACTGACCGCCTGTGGCCGGGCGGGGGTGGCGTCCCCGGGGCTTCGACCCCGGGGGCGCTACCTGCCGGGTGACGCGGGCGCCATCCCGTCGGATGACGCAGCGCACCGGCCGCCCGAGGCAGGCCGGGCCGCTTCGGGCCGGTTCGGCCGAGCTCGCCGACGACGAGGAGGGAGGATGTCGACGATGGACACCGCGGGCGCATCGCCGGCCGGCTCGTCGTCGTCCCATCAGGCCGGGATGCCGCACCCTGACCGATCGAGCGCGGGCGCCGCGCCAGTGCTCGAGATCCGTGCAGGCACCAAGCGGTTCCCCGGGACGGTGGCGCTGGACGGTGTCGACTTCGTCCTCCGGCCAGGTGAGGTGCACGCGCTCGTCGGCGAGAACGGCGCCGGCAAGTCGACCCTCATCAAGGTGCTCACCGGGGTGCACCGGCTCGACGACGGCGAGCTGCTGCACCGCGGTAAGCCCGCGACGTTCGCCCGTCCGGTGGAGGCTCAGCGTGCCGGGATCTCGACCATCTACCAGGAGGTCAACCTCGTCCCGCTGCGCAGCATCGCCACGAACGTGTTCCTCGGTCGCGAGCCGACCCGGTTCGGCCTCATCGACCGCTCGCGCACCGAGGCGGAGGCCACCCGGCTGCTCGCCGGCTACGGCGTCCACGTCGACGTGCGTCGGCCGCTGGGATCGCTCGGCGTCGGGGGGCAGCAGATGGTGGCGCTCGCACGAGCGGCGTCCGCGGACGCCGGTGTGGTCGTCATGGACGAGCCGACGTCATCCCTCGAGCCCCGCGAGGTCGAGACGCTGTTCGGGGTCGTCGACGACCTCCATCGTCGCGGGGTGGCGGTGCTGTACGTCAGCCACCGCCTCGACGAGCTGTACCGCATCTGCGACCGCGTGACCGTGCTGC
>JBOFJB010000066.1:0-3939 GCA_051650465.1 Dermatophilaceae bacterium
GAGTTCATCTACGTCATGGCGCGCGCCCGCAAGGCGCACGGTGACAAGGTCATCCTCGACGACGTCACGTTGTCGTTCTATCCCGGTGCCAAGATCGGCGTGGTCGGGCCGAACGGCGCGGGCAAGTCGTCGGTGCTGAAGATCATGGCCGGTCTCGACCAGCCCTCGAACGGTGAGGCCAGGCTGACACCGGGGTACTCGGTCGGCATCCTCATGCAGGAGCCCGAGCTGAACGACGCGAAGACCGTCCTCGGCAACGTCGAGGAAGGTGCCGGCGAGATCAAGGGCAAGCTCGACCGGTACAACGAGATCTCCGCCCTGATGGCGGAGGAGGGCGCCGACTTCGAGGCCCTGATGGCCGAGATGGGGCAGCTTCAGGAAGCCATCGACGCGGCCGACGCCTGGGATCTCGACTCCCAGCTCGAGCAGGCGATGGACGCCCTGCGTTGCCCGCCGCCCGACGCCGACGTCACCGTGCTCTCCGGAGGCGAGCGGCGCCGGGTCGCCCTGTGCAAGCTCCTGCTCCAGAAGCCCGACCTCCTCCTCCTCGACGAGCCGACGAACCACCTCGACGCCGAGTCGGTGCTCTGGCTGGAGCAGCACCTCGCCGCCTACCCGGGCGCCGTCGTCGCGGTCACCCACGACCGGTACTTCATGGACAACGTCGCCCAGTGGATCCTCGAGCTCGACCGCGGCCGGGCGTACCCCTACGAGGGCAACTACTCGACATACCTGGAGAAGAAGCAGGCGCGCCTGGAGGTACAGGGCAAGAAGGACGCCAAGCTCGCCAGGCGCCTCGCCGACGAGCTGGCCTGGGTGCGCAGCAACGCCAAGGCGCGGCAGACCAAGTCGAAGGCGCGACTACAGCGCTACGAGGAGATGGCTGCCGAGGCCGACCGCACCCGCAAGCTCGACTTCGAGGAGATCCAGATCCCGCCGGGTCCGCGGCTGGGCAGCAAGGTCATCGAGGTGGTCGGCCTGCGCAAGGGGTTCGGCGACCGGGTGCTCATCGACGACCTGTCGTTCACGTTGCCGCGCAACGGGATCGTCGGGGTCATCGGTCCGAACGGGGTCGGCAAGACCACCCTGTTCAAGACCATCGTCGGCCTCGAGGAGCCCGACGACGGAGCCGTCGACGTCGGTGAGACGGTACAGATCTCGTACGTCGACCAGAGCCGTGGTGGTCTCGACCCGGCGAAGAACCTCTGGGAGACCGTGTCCGGCGGGCACGACTACATCAACGTCGGTCACGTCGAGATCCCCTCACGGGCCTACGTCAGCCAGTTCGGGTTCAAGGGCCCCGATCAGCAGAAGAAGACCGGCGTGCTCTCCGGCGGAGAGCGGAACCGCCTCAACCTCGCCCTGACCCTCAAGGAGGGGGGCAACCTGCTGCTGCTCGACGAGCCCACCAACGACCTCGACGTCGAGACCCTCGGGTCGCTCGAGAACGCACTGCTGGAGTTTCCCGGGTGCGCTGTCGTCATCAGCCACGACCGGTGGTTCCTCGACCGGGTGGCGACCCACATCCTCGCCTACGAGGGTGACGACGAGAACCCGGCGCGGTGGCACTGGTTCGAGGGCAACTTCGAGGCCTACGAGCAGAACAAGGTCGAGCGCCTCGGTGAGGATGCCGCACGTCCCCACCGCGTCACCTACCGCAGGCTCACCCGTGACTGACGGTCGGCCCACCGCTCCGCGCGCCGACCGGCGGCCGGTCGTCATCCCCCACTAGGGTGGCGGCCGTGGATCGCGAGCCCAGCCCTCCGCACCTGGTGTCGGTGGTCGTGCCGGTCTACCAGGGGGCGCGTACGCTCCCTGCGCTCGTCGCCGAGCTGGCCGCGTCGGTGACCGAGCGCACGACCCCGGCGGGTCGTCGCTACCGGGTCGCCGAGGTGGTGCTCGTCGACGACTGCGGGCCCGACGGGTCCGACGCCGTCATCCGGGATCTCGACGGCACCTACGACTGGGTCCGACCGGTGTGGCTGAGCCGCAACTTCGGCCAGCACGCCGCCACCCTCGCCGGGATCGCCGCCTCCGGCGGCGAGTGGGTCGTGACGATGGACGAGGACGGTCAGCACGACCCGGAGCGCATCGCCGACCTCGTCGACACCGCCATGGACGAGCAGGCCGACGTCGTCTACGCGCGGCCCAGCAACGTGCCGCCGCACAGTGCGCTGCGCAACGTCGCGTCCCGCGGCGCGAAGTGGGTGGTGTCCCGGCTGGCCAACGACGCGCCCGCGGGCGACTTCTTCAGCTACCGCCTCGTGCTCGGGGAGGTGGGCCGGTCGGTTGCCGCGTACGCCGGGCCGGGCATCTACCTCGACGTCGCGATCGCGTGGGTCGCCCGTCGGGTCGTGACCTGTCCGATGGAGATGCGCGCCGAGGGCGACCGTCCTTCGGGGTACGACCTGCGTCGACTGCTGTCGCACTTCTGGCGGTTGGTGCTCTCGAGCGGGACCACCCCGTTGCGATGGGTGAGCGCCACCGGTGCTGCCGCGGTGCTGCTCGCGCCCCTGGTGGCGGTGGCCCTGGTGCTGGGGCGGGCCGCCGACTGGTGGGAGGTGCCCGGCTGGACCTCGACGATGGTGCTGCTCATGGCGGCGACGGGCGTCATCCTGTTCAGCCTCGGGGTCATCGCGGAGTACGTCGGCATGGCCGTCGACATGGCCATGGGCAAGCCGCTCTACCTCCCGGTGCGGGACCGCTTCGACGGCCCGCTCGGTCGGGAGTCGCCCCGGCCGGAGACCCGGTCCCAGCCGCAGGTGACCGGTCCCCGAGTGACCGGGCCGCGGTCGGCGGCCCGGCCGGACGACGGGTGAGAGCTGCGCTCGCCCTCGTCGTCGGGGCCGGTGGGCTGGTCGGGCGCAACGTCGTCGCGGGGTTGCGTGACGCGGGTGTCGAGGTGGCCGTGGCACAGGTGCCGTGGGGGGAGGAGCCCGCCGCCGTCGACGCGCTGACGACGGCGTTCGGCGAGTTCGCGCAGCGCCGGGCCGGGCGGCCCTGGGTGGTGGCGTGGTGTGCGGGAGCAGGAGTGGTGGCGACCGGCGAGGCGTCGCTCGCGGCCGAGCTGCGGGTCTTCGAGCGAGCGATGGCTGCACTCGGCGCGACCACCGTCGACGGCCACGACGGCACGGTCTTCCTCGCCTCCTCGGCCGGTGGCCTCCATGCCGGCTCCGAGCATCCACCGTTCGACGAGCGAACCGAGCCGCGGCCGCTGGTGGCCTACGGCCGCACGAAGCTGGCCATGGAGGACGTCCTCGCCGGCCTGCACGCCGGCACCGGCCTCCGTACGGTCGTGGGCCGGTTCAGCAACGTGTACGGCCCGGGGCAGATGCTCGGGAAGCCCCAGGGTCTGCTCTCCCAGCTGTGCCTCGCCGACGTCACGGGCCGACCGCTCCCGGTCTACGTCTCGATGGACACGATCCGCGACTACCTCTACGCCGCGGACGCCGGTCGGATGACGGCTGCGGCGGTCATCCGATCGCTCGCCGAACCTCCGGGAACCATCATCACCAAGGTGTTCGCCTCTGGGCGGCCGGTGACCGTCGGCCACCTGGTCGGCGAGGCGAGACGGGTGCTGCGCCGACCGTTGCGCGTCATCCCGGTCGCCCCGCCGGGAGCGGGCCAGGTGCTCGACCTCCGCTTCCGGTCGGTGGTCTGGCCGCAGGTCGACGTGCTTGCGGCCACCACGCTCGCTGCCGGTCTGTCCGCCACCGCCGCGGACGTGCGTACCCGGGTGGTGGGCAGCGGACCGCTCGACGGCTAGCGCGGCCGGGTGGCCGCGACGAACACCGAGGAGCCGAAGGGCAGGTCGCTACGCCGGAGCGCGGCCTCGTCGGCCCGGCAGATGCGGCGCAGGGCGGTGTTGAGCGGGCCGGGGAGCCGGGGGACGTCGACGATGTCGGCTGCGGTCTCGGGGCGACGCCTGGTCACCTTGCG
>JBOFJB010000067.1:0-4091 GCA_051650465.1 Dermatophilaceae bacterium
GTCTCCTGCTGCGTCACACGTCCTCCTCGATCTTCCTGCATCAGCGGCGGCGCCGTCGTGCGTGGCGCCCACCGTCGCGGTGTCTCCACGACCTCCGCGAGACCCGGACGCGGCGGTGCCAGGCAAGATCATGCCGGAACCGGCATGACCGTCATCCAGGCGGCTCGCCGAGGCGTCCGACCACGGGGCCGTAACTGGTAGATTTCTGCCATGCGTACAACCATCGATCCGGCCGGTCGTCTCGTCGTGCCCAAGGCACTACGCGATGCCATGGGGCTGGAAGCCGGGCGAGCCATCGAGGTCACCTTCGCCGATGGAAGGCTGGAGATCGAGCTCGCACCGGCTGACGTCACCGTCGACACCTCCGAGCAGCTCCCGCGGATCAGGACCTCGGACGAGGCACCTGCGCTTCGCGACTCCGATGTCCGGCGCACCCTGGAGAGCACCCGTCGGTGACCCGGAGCACGTGCGACACCAGCGTGCTCGTTCCTGCTCTCGCGGTGTTCCACGAGGCTCACGAGCCGGCCCGCCGCGCCCTACGCGATGTCGAGGTCGTCCCTGCTCATGTGCTGGTCGAGACCTACAGCGTGCTCACGCGGCTCCCCGCGCCGTACCGCCTCGCCGCTCCCGACGCGAGGATGGCCGTCACGAACGTCCCGTTCGGGGTCGTGGCGCTGCCCACCGACGAGCACATCGTCCTGATCGACCGTCTGGCCGCCGCGAGTGTGGCAGGAGGCGCTGTCTACGACGGGCTCGTTGCGGCGACTGCGGCGCACCACGAGCTGATGCTGCTCACCCGCGACCGGCGAGCCGTCGGTGCCTACGTCGCACTCGGATGCCGGTACACCCTGGTGTGACCTGCCGTGTACTGGCCGACACCAGGTGCCGTCGAGGTTCGGATCGAGCGGGCGCTCGGACGCGGCCGCGCCGGCCGCTGCGGCATTCAGACCTTCGGCTGATCCGGAGGCCGCTCCGCCGCGGCTCGGGTGCCGCCTCGGCGCACTGCGACACGCCGAGGCCCCCTGGTCGTCCAGGGCTGGTGGATCTCGCGATTCACCGGCGCCGAGCATGTGCGGCGGAGGATGCCCTGCGGTCGTGGCGCTCGACGGCGCGCAGCCTCGGGAGAGTGGGATGACGACGACCGACGAACGAGAGATGGCCGGGTCGTCGCTGGTGCACTCGCGCTGGCCGAGCAGTGTCGTTGCCTGGCCTCCCTGGCGACCTCGAGTAGCGTTCGGGCCGAACCAGTCCTGGGAAAGATGTTGAGCTGCAGTGGAATCCGGCTTCACAGTCAACCCGACAAGTGCGGTGGTGTTCGCTGCGATCGGGATATGGGTGTGGTTCTTCTCGAGAGACAAGCCGTGGCTGCTCAGGCGGTGGTTCAGTCGATCGCCGGTCAGCCTCGGCGTCTTCTGCGCCGTGCTCCCGTTCCCGTTCCTCTTCGTGTTCCTGTGGGACCTGTACAGGCATGGTCACAGCGAGGACGGGGCGGGCGACGCGTGAGGGCCAGGTCGTTCGCGCAGGCCCGGGATGTTGCCCCGACGGCTATCCGGCGTCCACGTCGGGGCCGAGGGTGGCGGCGGGGGGCAGCTCGTCGCGGCGGCCGGCGGTCCAGTCCTGCGGGGAGGGGCCGAGCGCGGCGAGCAGCGCCACCTGCTCGGAGCACCACGCCGACACCTCGCGGCGACCGGCGAGGACGTCGGCGCTGAACTCGTCCCACGGCACCCACGCGGCGTCGTCGACCTCCTCCGGGTCGGGCGTGAGCAGGTCAGAGCCGGCCCAGCCGACGAACACCGGGCAGCGTTCGTTCTCGACCAGCCCGTTCCTCGCCGCCCGGTAGCCGAACCCGGGCAGCACCAGCCGCAGGTCGCGGACCTGCACGCCCAGCTCACTGGCCGCCCGCCGCCGCACCGCCTCGTCGAGCGGTTCGTCGGGCCGCGGATGCCCGCACACCGTGTTGGTGACCACGCCGGGGAAGCTCGGCTTGCTCGCCGCCCGCGTGGTGACCAGCAGCCGCCCGGCCGGGTCGAACACATAGCAGGAGAACGCCAGGTGCAGCGGGGTGTCGTCGTGGTGCACCACCGACTTCGCGGCCCGGCCGATCGCCGCACCGGAGTCGTCGAGCAGCACGACCGGGTCGTCGGACACCCATCCACCGGCCGGTGGCCGCGCGGCCCGATCGCGACGCACCAACCGCACGGGCTCCCGGGAGAGCACCATCCGCGCCGCCAACCCGGCTTTGCGCAACGTGGGAACTCTTGCCCGAGAGGCGAACACGTCGTAGTCGGCCGCCTCGATGCGCTCCAGGATCCGGGCGTACAGCACCCGCGCCGTGGCCACGCACCGCCGCGACGCACCGGGCAGGGCGGGGATGCCGTCGTCCGCCTCCCGGTACAGCCGCCGGTTGCGCTCGACCTCGAACGCCATCAGCGCGCGCCACTCGGGCGTGACCGTGCGCGCCCACGGGTCGGCCCCGAACCGGCGCAGGTCCTCCTGGGGCACGTAGACCCGGCCGCGGTCGAGGTCCTCGCCCACGTCGCGGAGGAAGTTGGTGAGCTGGAATGCCAGGCCGAGGCTGCGTGCCGCGTGCACGGCATCCGACCCCGGGCGCAGGATCGGCAGCATCATCTCGCCGATGACCGCCGCGCTGCCGTCCATGTAGTCGAGCAGGTCGGCCCAGGTCTCGTAGCTGCGCCGGGTGAGATCGGTGCGCATCGCCCGGAAGAACCGCTCGAAGTTCTCGTCGGGGATGCCGGTCTCGCGCACCGTGGTGACGATGGCCGCGGTCACCGGGTCCTCGGACCCGCCCGCCGCCAGCGCCGTCCAGAACCCGGACTCGAACGCGGCCAGCTCGGCGGCGACCTCCGGGCCGGGTTCGGGGCCGGCGAGGTCGACGATGTCGTCGGCGAGCCGGGCAAGGGTGTAACAGGCGTGCACGTGCCGGCGCGACTCCGCCGGCAGCAGCCGGGCGCCCCAGTAGTAGGTGGTGCCGTGCTCGCGGGTGATCTCGGCGCAGCGCGCGTACCCGGCCTCGAGCACCGACGGCGCCACCTCGACCGAGCTGCTCACCGGGCGACCCCGGCGGAGGTGATCGGATGACGGGGAGCCGGCCTGGCGCTGCCGGCGTACTCCTGCACCCGCTGCGCGGCGAGCTTGCCGCTGATCAGCACCATCGGCACGCCGACACCCGGCTGCGTGCCCGAGCCGGCGAACACCAGCCCCGGGACCCGCCGGTCGGTGTTGGCCGGGCGGAACGGACCGGACTGGCCGAAGGTGTGGGCGAGGGCGAACGGCGTGCCGAGGTGCATGCCCTGCGCTTGCCAGTCGTCGGGGGTGACCAGCTGCTCCTCGCGGATGTCGGTGGGGTAGCCACCGGCCTCGAGGAACGCGTGCAGCCGCTCCCGCATCGGCCCGGACTCGCGGCTCCAGTCGAGTCGAGAACCGTTGTGCGGCACCGGTTCCAGGACGTACAACGCGGTCGAGCCGCCCGGTGCTGCGGTGGGGTCGCTGACCGTGGGAACCGTGACCAGTCGCGACGGGTCGGGCATCAGCTCGCCGCGGTCGATGATCGCGTCGAACGCGCCGTCCCAGTCCTCGCCGAAGTGGATGTTGTGGTGTCGGAGGTGCGCGCCCGGTGCGCCGGAGGCACCGACGTGCCACACCACCGCGGACGGCGAGTAGGAGCCGCGCCGGGCCGTGCGCGGCATCGGCACGCCGGGCAGCAGCCGGTCGTAGGCCACCGGGAGGTCGGCGGTGCACACGACCGCGTCGGCCGCGACCCGCTCGCCGCCGGCGGTGGCGACGCCCGCGACGGCACCGTCGCCCCGCCGCAGCACTTCGGTGACCTCGACCCCGAGGTGGACCGGCACCCCCGCGTCGGCGAGGGCGCGCGCCATCCCCACCGGCACGGCGTGCAGGCCGCCATCGGGGTAGAAGACGCCGAGCACGGTGTCCATGTAGGCGATGACGGCGAGCACCGCGCGGGCCTTCGCCGGGGCGATGCCGGCGTACAGCGCCTGGAAGCTGAACAGCCGGGTGAGCCGGTCGTCGGTGAAGAACCGGTCGACCGTGGGCCCGAGCGCGCGCAGGCC
>JBOFJB010000068.1:0-5392 GCA_051650465.1 Dermatophilaceae bacterium
GCCCGCGGTGGTACCCGGTTCGGGCGTAGGCGTAGGCCTGGACGGCCCGGTCGTCGGCGAGCGCGCCCTCGGCGAGCACCGCCCAGGCGAGCGACGACGCCGGATGGCGCGCAGCAACCTGCTCCGGTGTCGTGCCGTCCGCAAGGAGGCCGGCGGCCGGGTCAGGCGGGAGATGAGTCGGTGGGATGCCGAGGAGGTCGCTGGTGCTCATGGCGGCCAGGGTAGTGCGGCACCGACTCCACCGTGAGGACAGCCGCCGCCCGCGCAGCGACCCACGGCGCACCGGCCGTCCTCGCCGACCTGCGGGACGCTCGGCCCAGCCCCGGGCTGCCCCCGGCGGAGCGCCACCCGTTCGGCGGACGAGTCGACGTAACCCGTTCGGCGCACATCCACCGACGTTCGGGCCCAGCCGTCGCAGATGCCTGCCGCCGACCCGGGCGCCGTCCTTGACTACCGCTGTGACCAGGAAACTGAAGCGCCGCACGTCGCGCAAACTCGCAGCCGTCATTGGGAACGTCGCCCAGGACCGAGTGGTGTTCTGTGGACCTCTCGGCGTCGGCAAGAGCACCGCCGTCCGGTCGGTCTCGGATGTCGAGGTGGCCAACACCGATGTCGCTCAGGCGGGGAGCCGGCACGGGGAGCACTCTCGATCGGGCAAGACGACCACGACCGTCGGCATCGACTACGGCGAGTGCCAGGAAGGAGACGCCTCCAACATCGCGATCTACGGGACCCCCGGGCAGGTGCGGTTCGACACCGTGCGCACCTCGACCATGTCGTTCTCGGTTCATGTGGTGCTGTGGCTCTACGGGAACACCGACTACGCCCTCGCCGAGGCCGAGGAGTGGCTCAACTACCTCGGCATCCAGGACCCGTCGGTGTACGAGAAACTCACTGTCGCGGTGACCCGCCTCGACCAGGACGGCGAGCACCCCGCTCTCGATGACTACCGGGAACTCGTCAACCGGTTCGGCCCGGCGGTCAAACTGGTCGCCGCCGACCCGCGGGATCGAGAAGATGTGCGCAGCGTGGTCGGCGTGGCGCTCGGTCGGGAGGCGCAGGAGGCCCGGTCTCACGTCGTCGTCACATGAGCACCGTCATCGAGGCCGCGCTCGGGTCACGGGCCGAGCCGACCGAAGCCGCCGCACAGGCCCCCCCGGGTGGCTCCGCGGACTGGGACGTGCTCTCCCGCGACCTCGGCGCGGCGGTCCAGCCCGAACTCGCCGAACTCAGCGACCGAGTCGACGGGGCCGACCTCGTGCTGTTCTGCACCGCCGACGGCCTCAACCTGTGCGCACTCGGCATCTCGCGGCGCGACGTGGGCCGAGTTTCGGCGCTCGTGAGTTCGATCTTCAGCACGGCGACAGCCTTGCGCACAGCCGGGCGGGCGACATCCGAGGGCATGACCGTGCACCTGTCCGACGATGGCTCGAGCGTCGTCCTGGTTCAGGTCGAGGTGGCCGGAACGGGCACCTTCATCCTCGGAGCGCATGCCACGGAGGTCCCCCACGCGATCCTGCTGATCGAGACGCGCCGGATGGCTGAGCGGATCGCCGTGAAACTCTCCGCCCGCCGGCGGTGAACCGGCTCTTGCGCGCGCTGGGCTGGTCGACCGAAGACACCGAGCGCGGGAACAGCGGGCCGGACCCGCCGACCAGACAGCACGTCACCACAGCCCCGACGGGGGCCCGGCGCCCCGTCGTCACGGTCCTCACGACCACCACCGAGGACCCCATCACCGCGATCACCACCACGGCGAACGCGGTCAGCACCCCCTCACCGCACCATCCACCAGACCCACCGGGTCATCACACCGAAGGAACATCGAAAATGGCTGACTACGAGAGCATCCTCGAAGCGATCCAGACCGAGGTCACCGGCTTCATCGGCGCCTCGATCGTCGACCTCGACACCGGCATGTCGCTGGCGTCCCGGACGACGGTCGCGAACTTCGACCTCGACGTCGCGAGCGCGTACAACAGCGAGATGGTCAAGGGAAAGTTCAAGACGATGCACGCGCTCGGGCTCAACTCCGACCTCGAGGACATGCTGCTCACTCTGAGCGACCAACTGCACCTCATCAAGGTGCTGGACAACGGCAAGACGTTCATCTACGTCGCGGCCGTCAAGGCGACCACCAACCTCGCCCTGCTGCGTCGCGCGGTGAACGAGAACACCATCGGGCGCTGAGCGCGGCAGGCCGGTGCGCAGCATCCGGACCTGTCCCCGACACGGCCAGACCCGCCGCCCGTGGCGCACGGGCGGCGGGTCTGTGGTCGTCGACCCGGTCAGGCCGGGTGAGTGCCCGCCGACCGGAGGTCCTCGCAGGCCTGGATGACGCGGCGGGCCATCGCCGCCTCCGCCTCCTTACCCCACGCGCGCGGGTCGTACTGCTTCTTGTTACCGACCTCGCCGTCGATCTTGAGCACCCCGTCGTAGTGGCGCAACATCCAGTCGGCTACCGGCCGGGTGAACGCGTACTGCGTGTCGGTGTCGACGTTCATCTTGACCACGCCGTAGTCGACGGCGGCCGCGATCTCCTCGGGTGCCGAGCCCGAACCGCCATGGAACACCAGGTGGAACGGCTTCGCGCCGGCGTCGAGGCCGAGTTCGGCGGCGGCGGCCTGCTGCGCCTCCTGCAGCACGTCGGGACGAAGTTTGACATTGCCCGGCTTGTACACCCCGTGGACGTTGCCGAAGGTCAGCGCGGTCATGTAGTAGCCGCGTTCACCGGCACCGAGAGCGCGCACCGTGGCCACGGCATCCTCGGGGGTGGAGTAGAGCTTGTCGTTGATGGCGTTCTCGACGCCGTCCTCCTCGCCGCCCACGACGCCGACCTCGATCTCGAGGACCACCTTGGCCGCCGCGCACTTCTCGAGCAGCTCTGCGGCGATGGTGAGGTTCTCGTCGAGCGGCACGGCCGAGCCGTCCCACATGTGCGACTGGAACCACGGCAGGCCACCCGCCGCCACCCGCTCGGTCGACGCCGCGAGCAGCGGGCGCACGAACCCGTCGAGCTTGTCCTTCGGGCAGTGGTCGGTATGCAGGGCGATGTTCACCGGGTAGTTCTTCGCGACCTGCTCGGCGTAGGCGGCCAGCGCCAGCGAGCCGGCGACCATGTTCTTCACGGTGCTGCCCGAGGCGTACTCCGCACCACCAGTGGACACCTGGATGATGCCGTCGGAGCCCGCCTCGGCGAACCCGCGGATCGCGGCGGTGACCGTCTGGCTGGAGCTGATGTTGATGGCCGGGTAGGCAAACGAGCCGTTCTTGGCTCGGTCGAGCATGTCGGCGTAGATCTCGGGGGTGGCGATGGGCACGAGCGCTCCTGACGATGACGTGGCTGCCGGTACCCGCCGATCTTTCCACGGATGGCGCACGCGGTTCCCACCCCATCCGGCCAGCGGAGCCTCCGATAACCGATAGCCGGCCGCACGCTGAGCGGCCGGTCGAATCGTGGGCCGGGGACCGTGAGGTGAAGCCAACGGTGCGACGGCACGATCGGACGCCTAGCCTGGCTGGCGGCCCCCGGTTACCCGGACGCCCCGTCATCCACCGACACCCAGGAGACCTCTCGTGACACCTGTCCTCCGCCGGACCTCGTTCAGCACCGCGATGCGCCGCATCGTGGCACCAGTCGGAGCGCTCGCTCTCGCCGCCGGTCTCGCCGCGGCCCCGGCCGCAGCGTCAGCCGCACCGGCACCGGCACCGGCACCGGCCACGCGCACCACGGCTGAGTCCCCGAAGCCGGTGACACCGGTCGGCGCGCTGGACCTCCAGCGCTACTCCGGCACCTGGCTGCAGCTCGCCACCGTGCCCCAGCCGTTCGCGGCCCAGTGCGTCCGCGACACCCGGGCCGTCTACACGCCACAGCCCGATGGCCTGGTCAAGGTCGAGAACAGTTGCGTGCGGGCCGACGGCAGCGTCAACCGCATCGAGGGCCGCGCCCGGGTCGTCGGGCCGAGCCCCGCGCAGCTCGAGGTCACCTTCGTGCAGGTCGCAGGCCAGTGGCTGTTCGACGCCGCCGGCGACTACTGGGTGCTCGGGCTCGGGAAGAACTACGACTGGGCCGTCGTCGGCACCCCCGAGCGGAGCAGCGGGTTCGTGCTCTCCCGCACCCCGACCCTGAACGCCAGCCAGATCAGCGGCATCGTGCGCACGGTCCTGCGTAACGGCTACAGCCCCTGCGCCTTCCAGATCACCGCGACCACGGGCGGCATCGAGCAGAACATCCCGCTCTGCTCCGCGGCCGCCATGGCCGGCGTCTCGGTGAAGTAGGACGCGGCCACCGATCACCGCAGCCCCGGGACGTACTCCGCACGGCCTACGTGTCGTGCGGAGTACGTCTGTTCACGGGCTGGCCGTGGACGTGGCGGCGGACCCAGGCGTGCATCGCGATCGCCGCAGCCGCGCCGGCATTCATCGAACGGGTCGACCCGTACTGCTCGACATGCAGGATGACGTCGCAGGCGTCCTGCATCTCGGCCGTGAGCCCAGGGCCCTCCTGGCCGAAGACCAGCACGCACTCGCGCGGCAGGTCGGCGGTTTCGAGCGGCCGCGACCCCGGGACATTGTCGATGCCGATGAGCGGCATCCGGGTGCGGCCGACGCCGCCCACGCCGGCGGATCCACCCGCGCCGGCGGACCCGCCCGCGGCATCCGCGCCGGATGACGCTGCCCAGGCGAGCAGGTCGGCGGCGGACCTGTGGTGGTGCTCATGCTGGTACCGGTCGGTCACCATGGCGCCCCGCCGGTTCCAGCGGCGCCGACCGACGATATGAAACGCCCTGGCGCCCAAAGCGTTTGCCGTGCGTACGACCGACCCGATGTTGCGATCGTGCTCCCAGTTCTCGATCGCGACGTGGTACGGATGGCGCCGCCCGTCGAGGTCGGCGACCACGGCCTCGAGGCGCCAGTACCGGTAGCGGTCGAGCACATTGCGCCGGTCGCCGAGGCGGAGCAACTCGGGGTCGTACCGCGCGTCGTCGGGCCACGGCCCCGGCCACGGACCCACGCCGACGACGTCGCGGCGTTCGAGGCCCGGCCTCGCGGGGAGGTCGTCCGCGTCCGGGTTGCCGGCGGTCGTCATCGGCACTCTTTCGTCGGGCGGAGGTGGCCGGGGGCGGTCGTCGTCAATGTAGCCCCCGGTACGGCACGTCATCCGAACGCGACGGCGATGTCGGCGGATGCCGCGGCTCGCTGCACCCGGTGTCGCCCCCGGCGAAACGCCGGGCCCCACGATGCGGTTGCCCACCGCGGCGGGGTGGCTCGTCGTGCCCGTACGCTGTGCCGCGTGGTGATGCCGACACTCGGACCGGACTGGATGGACCCGCAGTGGCTCCTCGACCGCTTCGGTGCCCAGTTCTTCTGGGTGAGCGTGGCCATCGTGTTC
>JBOFJB010000069.1:0-4708 GCA_051650465.1 Dermatophilaceae bacterium
CGCAAGACGCAGTCTCAACGGCTGCGGATGCTCGGTCGTCAACCCGACATCGCCGAACTCCGGATGCTTGCCCGAGAGGATATCGACCGGGTGCTTCTCGCTCGCGCCTGAGGGCGGCCTGTGGCGATCGCGGCAGAACTCTGTTGTCGCGTTGTCGCGCAACTCCCCGGCAGGACAACGATGCTCATTGGCTTCTACATCGAGCGACCGGGGCGGACGTGTCGGCGATGACCGTTCAGTAAGGCCTCGTCAGTCCCGTACCAGGGAGAGGCTGTCGACATCGACCAGATCGACATCGGGGTTGCCGCTGAACGTCAGCACCAGCGGCCCTTTAGCGGGCACCTGCAACGGGATCGACATCGTGCCGTAGATGGTCCAGCCGCCGGTGACCGGAGCCTCGCGTCCACCGAGTACCGGGCCGTCGGCCGTCCCGGCCCGAACCTCGATGACAGCGCCCGACAGTGGGGTGGCGACGGTGAGGTTCACCGATGTCACCTCCTCCAAACTGACCTGCTCGTAACGGACCCAATCGCCGTCCGCGATGTACCCAACTGCCCGGCCCCCGCCAGCCTCGGGGTGTGCGGCGACCTTGACGCCAAGGCTCGAGGTGAACGCCTCGCCCTGGACGGTGCCAGTCCGGGCTGACTCCGCAGCCAGTGTCGCAGCGGGTGGTCGCGGCGACGTTGACGCGGTCGGCTGGGATGGCGCACGAGCGGGAGCCGCCGACGGGGCTGGCTCACCTGAGGTTTCGGTCCACGCGGTCGGCACTGGCGTCGACTGTTGTGAGCCGGGTCCACCCGCCTGTGCGACTCCCGAGCCGGGGACCCCGACCCCCGGGAGGTCACCGCGGATGGCCAAGATCGAACAGGACACCACCGCGACCGCGGCGAGCCACGCCGCGACGACGCCCGCGAGGCGGACCTGGAACCGTCGGGTTGACATAGCCTCTCCCGTCTCAAGCGGCGTCGACGCCTGTGGTGACGCACTTTCTGCCTGCAGGTCGTGCGAGGTGGTGACGTGCACGTCGATTGTTTCCCGGTGACGGCGCACCGACGACCAGGGCTAGGGGATCGCCTACCGTCAACTGACCGAGGATGACGGCCGCGGCCGTCGAGCGCGACCGTCATCCGACGTGGGTTCGGGGCTACAACGCGGGCTCGGCGTTACGGACCAAGGTCCGCAGAGCCTCCGGGAACATCTTTCCCGCGGCCGGGGCATCGGGCAGTGCTCCGGTGCGCACCGAGGGGTTGCCTCGGCTGGAAGCCGCCGGGTCACACATCGCGTCGAAACTCTTTCCTTCCGCGTCTGGGGAGGTCTGCGAGTTGTCGCTGGTGCCGTCGGACTCCCCCGGTGGCTTCACCCACACGTAGGCGTCGAAGCCAGGTTCCGGTGTGGCCGTAGGCCGTTGGCCGATCCCGCCGGCTTGGTTACACCAATTGCCGCGGTGCCCTCGGCGGTCCACGCGGGCTGCGTCGACATAGTCGTTCACGTCGCCGGAACCGGCCGCAGGCGCTTCGCCCGGGCGGTCCGGCCCACCCCACCCGTTACGAGAAGTGTCCACGAGCATGCCGATCCCGTCGGGCAGGCCGGCCGCGATGAACGCTTCGCGCAGCGCGTTGGCGTAGGTGACCTCACCGAAATGCGGGTTGTACTCGTAGAACGTCGCCGCCTGCACCGGCTGGCCTGCGACCGCCTGGTCGGGGTCACTCAAGTTGGGCTCGACCAGCGGGCTGTAGTTGGCCGTGTTCGTGACGAAACCATCGACGCTCTGCACGCCATTCTTCGTTCCCTTGACCACCGTGGTGAGCAACTCGACGACGTCCTGCAGGTTGTCCTGCCATCCCATCCAGCCCGAGTGCGCGACATCGAGATAGGTGTACACGTTCGGGATCGCGTCCAGCGCGTCCAGCGCGTACTGCACACCCTTGGTGTAGGCCCCGCTGTTGGCGACCTCGGCGCAGATCGGAACGCTGGTGTTGGTCACCAGGTTGGGCAGCGAATCGGGTTCCACGATGGTGGCGATCCGCAGGTCGGCGTACGCCGGGTCGGCGAGGATCTGCGCGATCGGGTCGACGTAATCACGCTGGTACTTCTCGAGCCCACCATCCGCGACGACGAGTTCACCATTGGACGCCAACGCCGCACAGTCGCGGTTCGGCAGGTTGTACACCAGAACGGTGACGACGACCGGTTTGCCGTCGGTCGAGCGTTGCTGCTCGACGGCGGCGTCGAGATGCCCGCGCAGGTCGGTCTCGACCCCCTCACCACCCTCGACGGCGGCGATCCGGTCCAGCCAGACCGCAGTGGGGTACTGCGTGAGACCGGCGATCGACTCTCCGAGTTCGCCGTCGGTGTCCTCGGCGACCTTCGTCACCGCGGCCGCCCAGTCACCGTTGCGGTAGCCGACAGCCCCGGCGTACGGGTTGTCGACATGCGCACCGGCCGGCTTCTGAGCCGGGGTCGTCTCGGCGGTGGTCGACTCCGCGGTGGACGACTCCGCCGGGGTCGACTCATTCGCGGGGGTCGACTCATTCGCGGGTGCCGTCGGGGTACTCGTCGCCGACGCTTCGCGAAGCGTGGCGTTGACGCCGCACCCGGCCAACAGGCTCGGTCCCGCGACGACCATCGCCATGGCTGCCCCGACGGCCAGCCTCCGATGCCCCGAGCCATCCATCCATCCGGCTGATTTCTTCGGTCTCGTGATGTCCGTCATCTCTCTCGTCGCTCTTCCCTACTCGGCAACTGACAAAGGGGCAGGCCCGGTCGCGGCAAATCTGCTGTGCCGGGCGGGCTCCGCGATTCGTGGCGGCCACGAGGTCGGGGACAACACCCCGAGCGTGTAGGCCCGAGCCACGAGCTCGGCCCGGTTGCCGACGCCGAAGCGGTCCATGAGGGTGCGCAGGTTGTAGTCGACGCCCTGCCGGCTCAAGTGCGTAAGACCGGCGACCTTTGCGGTCGTCGCGCCGGCGGCGACGTGGCACAGCACCTCGCGCTCGATCGGGCGCAGATCCTTGCCGTGGTCTTCCCGCTCGACCCGGACCCCGGTGACCACTGCAAGCGCGTAGCGGTTGCTCGCCCCGCGGACCGGAAGCCGGGAGACAGTGGCCCGGCACCGCACCATCGTCCCGTCAGGCCGGTAGACGACCTCGTCGGCGAACAGCCGGCTCACCCCCGGGGCCAGTTCGTTGTAGGCGCGCAGCATTGCGGTGCCACGGTCTTTGCTGAGAAAGGCCGTGAACGGCACCCCGACGATGTCGTCCGCCGAGAGGCCGATCAGCGCACGCGCCTCCACGTTGCTCTCGACGATGCCGCCGCGACGGTCCAGGACCACCATCGGCGCACCAGCGTGGGCGAACAGATCGTGGTAGTCGTCGAGGGCGTCGGCCACGTGTTGGCCACTCCCGGCCGAGCCGGCGGAGTCGGTGAACGCGCCACCGGTGAGGTGCAGCCCACCGGCACCTGAAACAGGAAAGACGATGCCCTCGAGGCAGTGAGCGCGACCGGCACCGGCGACCACCGTCGCCACCCGACGCGGCCCAGTGACGTCCGCCCGCGGGTCACCGGGTTGCAACTCGCCGATGCCGCTCAGGTGGGGGGCGACGTCCGGACTGGCCGGCTCTCCGATCAGCGAGATCGGGGACCTGTCCAGGATTTCTGCAAGCCGATCGCTGACCCAGACGTAGCAGCCGGCGTCGTCGACCACCCATGCATAGACGTCTGCCTGGGCGAGCACGGCCGCGGCGATCTCGCCGATGGCGAACGTCCCAGGCGGGGCGCCGCCGGTCAACAAAGTCTGCTCGATCGTCATGGTGCAACCTCCAGTTGTTGCTGCGCCGCGGGCACGGTGGCCCGTACGTCCCTGCATGAGATCCTCGTGTCGAAGTGGTGCAGCGGCCGGACGTGTACCGCGCTCACTGACGCCCACTCCATTCATGCCCGTTGAGATGCTGCGACCGCCCGAAAGTTCCCGCCACGGTCCGGGGAACCTTCTAGACCGACCCGCCGACCACTACAGTGATCACTGTGATCGACACCGGGTCGACGAGCGGCAAGCGCGGCTTGTTCGGCCGGTTCGAGGTGCGCCGCCAACTAGGCCGCGGCGGGTTCGCCGAGGTGTACCTCGCCATCGACCCCGCGCTCGACACCGAGGTGGCGCTCAAGGTCCTCACCGCGGAACGGGCCAGCGACCCCGACGTCCGCGAGCGCTTCATCCGAGAGGCTCGCCTGCTACGCCGCCTGGCACCCACGTCCAACGGTCGTTTGCTCGCGGTCCACGACCTCGGCGAGCAGGACGGGCGGCCCTACCTCGTGCTGGAGTATCTTCCGCTGGGCTCTCTCGCCGACCGGATCAGTGCCCGCCATCCCGACGCGGGGGAGGTGACCGGTAGGGAGATCGCCACCCTCGTCGAAGAGTTGCGTATCTGCCTCGAACCGGTGCACGAGGCGGGGCTTGTCCATCGAGACGTCAAACCGTCCAATCTGCTGCTCCGAGGCCCGGTCCGGGCGGCACTCGGGACCGACCCGCGGCGCACCGGCGCCACCGCTGCGACCGATGCGGGGCCTCGCGATAGGCCACTGCTGGCCGAGGGCGAAACCCTGGTGCTCGCCGACTTCGGGATCGCCCGCGAGGTCGAACTCACGGCACTGACCCTTGCCGTCGGCACCCCCGGCCTCGCCGCGCCGGAACAACTCCTACCCGGAACTCCGG
>JBOFJB010000070.1:0-35113 GCA_051650465.1 Dermatophilaceae bacterium
CCAGGTCTTCGCCGAGGTTCCCGACCCTCGGGACCCGCGCGGTGTGCGGCACACGCTGCCGGTGATCCTCACGTGCGGTGCGGCGGCGGTGCTGTCCGGGGCGAAGTCGTGGGTCGCGGTGGCTGAGTGGGTCGCCGACGCGGACCGAGAAGCGCTGCGCGCGTTGGGAGTCAGCGCGGGTGAGGTGTTGCCGTCGGAGTCTACGATTCGGCGCACCATGGCCGTCCTGGACGCCGACGACGTCGACGCCCGGATCGGGGCGTGGATGCTCACCCGAGTTGCACAGGTTTAGTGGGTCGCGCTGTCGATGATGGTCTGGGCGTCCTCGGGGATGGCGGGGTGGGCGGTGATGTCTTGTCCGGCGATGCTGATGGTCACGTCGCGTAGGGGTCGTAGCGTCTGCACGAGTCGGCGGATGCTGATGCCGGTCGCGTTCTGAAGGTGGCGCGCGATGGCGAGGGCGGCGAACACGATGGTGAGGTGGGCTTCGATCGCGTCGCGGGTGTGGTGGAACATCGGCCGGGCGCGCAGGTCGGTCTTGGACATCCGGAACGAGGCCTCGACCTGCCACAGGTCGTGGTAGAAGGCGATGACCTCGCCGGCGGGCATCACCTCGGCGGGGATGTTGGTGACGTACCCCTTCAAGCCCTCCAGGCGCCGGGCCCGGGCCAGCGACACCTGGTCCAGGGTCGCCGCGCCGTTGCTGGTCTTGACGAACCTCGGGGTGCGGGTGGTCCTCTCCCCGGCGATGACGGCTTTTGCCCGGTTCTCCTGCAACGTCACCGTCTTCGCGTCGCGGGCGGCGCGTTTGGCGCTGTACGCCCACACCGCACGCCAGGAGCCCGGATGCTCGCCGGGGTCCCAGGTCGGTTCGGCCTTGACCATCGGGTCGTTCTCACCGGCCCGGCCGGCGTGCCTGGGGGTGATGGTGTCGATGACCTGCCCGTCGGTGAAGGCCTCCCCGTGCCAGCGGAAGTGCGGCGCCAGGTCGGCCGGGGCCTTGGTCACCCGCGAGCCGACGATGAACCGCAGGTTCGCCTCGTCGAGGTCGCGCAGGTTCGAAGAAGACAGCATCCCGGCGTCGGCGACCACGACCATCGCCTCGATGCGGTGCCGGGCCGCGAACGCCTTGACCACGGGCAGGATCGTGGTCGTCTCGGCCTTGTTGCCCTCGAAGCACCCGACCTGCAGCGGGAACCCGGCCCGGTCCACGAGGAGCCCGACGACGACCTGCGGGTCGACCCGGCGCTCCTTGGAGTAGCCGACCTTACGCAGGTCGTCCTCGCGCTCGGCCTCGAAGTACAGCGTCGTCACGTCGTACAACACCAACGAGACGTCCCCGCTCACGGACGCGCGGGCGAAGCAGGCGGCGGTGATCTGCTCGCGGTACCCGCGCCGGCCGCAGCGTCTCAACGACGCGGTGAACGTGTTGCGATGCGCGGCGGCCAGCCCCAACTCGGTCAGCACCCGCACCGAGTCGGCCTTGCTCGTCGGCTCGACCACCCGGGCCAGGACGAACTGGAAGAACGCGGCGTCACCGACCACGTCGAACCCCAGCCGCCGCCACGCCCCCTCGATCACCTCGACCAGCACCCGGGAGACCTGACCGGTCACCACCGCCCCGCCCCGATCACGCTCTCCCAAGCCGAGATCCAACTCATCCTGACCGGCGTGCACCTTGCGGCGGCCGGTCTCCAACAACACCGCGAGCTCCGCATCGGTGTGCGCCGAACCGAGGTGCTCAATCACCTTGTCCCGGCCCCCGGCACGCTCAGCGATCTGCACCGCTGTCGCTCCCGACGCGGTGCGCACCTTCCGCAGGAACACCACGACACGGCACGCTACCCACCCCCTTAGTGTGTCGAAAGCCAGCCCCGCAGGCCCCTGACCAGCCCCAACACCCGCAGAACAGCGAAATCACCCCTGACCTGTGCAAGTCAGGTTGGAGCACCCGCAGGGTGTGGTCGTGGCCCAGCAGGCTGTCCCGGACAAGGGCAGCGAGATCCCCGCCCTGCGGGAACTGCTCGCCGCTATCGACCTGACCGACGTGGTGGTCACCGCCGATGCCCTGCACTGCCAGCGCGAGACCGCGCAATGGATCACCGGCCAGGGTGGTCACTACGTCCTGACCGTCAAGGGCAACCAGCCCACGCTGCTCGCGATGCTGCAGGACCTGCCCTGGAAGGACGTGCCCGCGCACACCTGCGTCCAGGTCGGGCGCGGACGCCGCACCCGCCGCACCGTCAAAGCGCTCGACGTCCCCGCCTGGGTGCACTGGCCCGGCGGGGCCCAGGTCCTCCAGGTCCGCCGCACCCGAACCATCAACGGGCGCCGACACATCGAGGTCGTGTACGCGATCTCCTCGGTGCCATGAACCACGCCCAGCCCCGGGTGGTCGCGGGCTGGATCCAAGGACACCGGGGCATCCGGGGGCACCTCCCGCTTGCGGGGGCGAACAGCCTGCACTGGGTACGTGACGTCACCTTCGACGAGGACCGCCACCAACTACGCGTCGGTTCCGGACCCCAACTCATGGCCACCCTGCGCAACACCGTCATCAGCCTGCTCAGGCTCCACGGCTGGACCAGCATCGCCGCCGGGCTACGACATCACGCCCGCGACAGCCGACGCCCGATCACCCTCCTCGCCGCCCCATGACCGACTTTGCCGAGGCCCTGGCGTCGGGTCTGGCGGAGTCGACATTGTTGGATCCTGAACCGCCTGTAAGTGATCCACCCCGGGTTTCGTGGAGACCTTCAGGGTGTTGCTCCGACAGGTTGTGAGGGAGTGTGTGCAGCGTAGTAGTTCTGCTCGTATTCGGTGGGTGGGACGTCGTTCAGGCTGCCGTGGAGGCGGGTCGTGTTGTACCACTCGACCCACTCGGCGACGGCGATCTCGATGTCGTCGATGCAGCGCCAGGCCCCCGTGAGGGCCAGGACGTGCCGGTTGCGGATGAGTTCGGATTTGAAGATCGAGTTGAACGCCTCCGCGGCGGCGTTGTCGTACGAATCTCCCTTACTCCCAACGGAAGCCACGACCTGAGCGTCCTCGAGGCGCTCGGTGTATCGCACCGCTCGGTACTGGACTCCGCGGTCGCTGTGGTGGATGAGATCGCTTGTCGCGGAACGAGGATCATCGGTCCGGCGGATACGGTCCCGGTTCCACAAACCCATGTCGAGGGCGTCGAGCGCGAGGGTGGTGTGCAAGCTGGTCGAGACCTGCCAGCCGACGATCCGGCGCGAGTACATGTCCATCACGAACGCTGCGTAGACCCATCCGGAGAACGTGCGGATGTACGTGATGTCGGCGACCCACAACTGGTTCGGCCCGTCGGCGTGGAACGCGCGGCGCACCAGGTCGTGGGGACGATCCCCGACCGGGCCGGGGATCGTGGTGCGCGGGATCTTAGCCTTGGTGATGCCGTGAATCCCGTTAGCCCGCATCACTCTCTCGACCGTGCACCGGGCCACGGGGTAGTCCGCGCGGGCCAGGCACCGCCACGTCTTCCTCGCCCCGTACACGCCGTAGTTGCGCGCATGGACCTGACGGATCTTGGCCAGCGTGACCTCGTCGGCGACGGCGCGTGCCGACGCCGGCCGGGTCCGGGCGGCGTAGTAGGTGCTGGGAGCGATCTCGGCGCACGTGCCTCGCAGTGCTTCGATGATCGGCTCGACTCCGTGTTCCTCGACGAACTGCACCTTCAGCGGTGTTGGCGGTCGAGCTCCGCACCGAAAAAAGTCGCGGCCTGGCGAAGTACGAGGTTCGCGCGGGTTAACTCACGATTCTTCGCCTCGAGTTCGAGGATCCTCTGCCTTGTCACTGGCCCCCTCCAAAGGCTCGTCCGCGGTCGCCTTCCCCGCGCGGGGTCGAACCGGGGCGACGGCGCCAGACGCGGCAGCCTCAGCCCACCGCACCCACCCCCGCAACGCCTCGGGATGGATGTCGAGCTGGCCGGCGATCCGCGCGATCGCTCCACGACGAGTCCTCGCGTCACGGCGGGCGTCCAGCGCCAGACGCGTCGCGCGCTCCTTCAGCTCATCGGGGTACTTCCGTAGTGCAGGCACAGTCCAGATCCTTCCGGGTCATCAGCCTCCACGAAACCCGGGGTGGATCAATCGGGACTGCTGCACGGATAGGTGACAGGTTGGGGTTAGGCCGCTTGAGGTGCGGCTGTGGCCATGGTGGCTTCGTACTTCATGGGGGTCAACCGGCCGAGCCGGTCCTGGCGGCGCGGCCGGTGGTAGGTCCGTTCGATCCAGGTGACGATCCCGATCCGTAGGTCCTGACCGGTGGTCCAGCGGCGCCGGTCGAGGACGTTTTTCTGCAGCAGTGCGAAGAACGACTCCATGGCGGTGTTGTCGGCGCTGGTGCCGACTTGCCCCATCGAACCGACTACGTGGTGGCGGCGCAGCGCGCGCAGTACTTCCGCGCACGGAACTGCGAGCCTCTATCGCTGTGCACGATGCATCCGGCGATGTCCTCGCCGCGGGCAGCGCGGGCCGCGACGGCATTGTCCAGGGCGCGGACCGCGAGGCGGGACTTCATCCGCGAGTCGATGGAGTAGCCGACGATCCGGCCCGACCACACGTCCTTAGACCGCGCACAGGTACAGCTTGCCCTCAACCAGTCCAGTGCTCGGCTTGGGAGGAGCGCCAGCGACGGAGCCGGTCAGCCACAGCCGGTCCGGGCCGGCGGCGGTGAACTGGCGCTGGACCCGGTCCTCGTGCGCCGGCGGACCGGGCTGGCCCGCTTTGCCGGTGCGCTTCTTGCCGAACACGCTCCACCATCGGTTTTCCGAGCAGATCGCCCACGCGGTCCGCTACGCCATCGCCTGCCCGGCGTCGGCTGCCTCGTCCGCCAGTAGCCGGTGCCCGAACTCGGGGTCGTCGACGTGCGCGTCGAACAGCGCGTTCGCCCGGTACGCCCTCAACTCGGTGTCGGTGACCGGCGCAGCGAGCCACCGGTAGTAGGGCTGGCAAGCGATCTCGAGCACCCGACACGTCACCGTCACGGGAATCCCGTCGACGGCCAACTCACGGACGAGCGGGTACATCATTTCCCGGCAGATTCGCCTGCGACAGGTACGCCGCCGCCCGCCGCAGCACCTCCACCTCCTGCTCCAACAGCCGGTTGCGCCGCTTGACCTCGCGCAGCTCGGCCAGCCCCTCCCGGTCGGTGCCGGGCTTGATACCGGCGTCGCGGTCGGCCTGGGTCATCCAGTTCGTCACGCACGACTCCGAGATCCCGAAGTCCTTGGCTATCTGCTTCAACGTCACCCCGTCCTCGCAGGCTCGGGCTACCCGGACAACATCGTCGCGGAACTCCTGGGGGGTAGGGCTTGGGCATGGTGAACATCCTTCCAGCGGCGCCTCACGGCACCACAGGTCGGTTGTCACCTACCCGTGCAGCAGTCCCTGTCTCAAACTGCTTGACATCTTCCGGCTGGCGGGTATTCGGTGCACCAAGCACCCGTGGCATAGGAATCCAGCCTGGAGGACATCGGGACAACCGGGGTAGGCCAGAGTCTCCGAACATGCTGGGGCGGCTCAGGGCCCTCCCCGGGTGCACCTCCCGACATCCCAATCACGGTAAGACGGCGCCTCCTGCTCAGAGCCGCACCGTCACCCCGGTGAGAAGACCCCAGTCCCTCTCGGATATTCTTTAGGTGCTGTGTAGACAACACTGGCGCCCACTACTCGGGGTCACGGCTTTCTGCAGAAACGAGGGCGGTACATGGTGAGGCGTTCCTTCCAGGGGTACCTCGAACTCGCCTCGGGGGCCGGTGAACTTACCCGCAGCAAGGTGGTCGAGGTGGTGCACGAGTTGTGCATGGTTGCCGTAAGCAACACATCTCGCAAGAACGCGGCGAAACACGCCGAGAGGTTTGTCCACTACGCGTTTCGTGCCACCGGGAAGGACCGCAGCCAAGACGCCTCGGCCCTCCGACGCGAGGTCGAGGCGATGCCCGGGCGGGTCGGCTTGCCTCAGGTGCTGGTGCAGGTACAGGCACTCGGGGCCAGCGCAACCGATCTGGCCGCCCAGGTCGGCCAGATCGCCCGGGGCCTGCGTGCTGCGGGGGCGAGCGCGCCGGTGGCGGGAGTCGAGGAGTCGTTTGTGGTCACGCCACAGCCCGCGGACGAAGCCTTCGCGGTGTCGGTTGGTAGGGAAAGAGCCGCACCAGCGACCGGCGTCTCGTTGTCGAGGAAAGTGTCCACGAAGAAGACTGCCCCCCGATCTGCATCCGCATCTTCTTCTCCGTCGACAAGTTCAAGACGGAAGAGGATGTCATCGTCGAAGAAGGCCGCGTCACAGACATCGGCGTTACAGGGCGTCGCTGCTAGGACGTTAGCCGCGCGGAAGGCGACAAAAACAACATCGCAGTCTGCCGGGTCCTCATCCAGAGCGTCGGGGAGCCGCTTATGACGGGCGACCGATATGGCCCAGAGTCGGGTGATCTGCGATCTACTCGGCCGCCGGAGACCGGCGACCCTGCTATCGATCGCGCCACGGCAGCCTTGATGGCGGCACCGGACGAACTGGACGAGCAGATGCAGGCGGGTGAAGAGGTCTACCGGACCCTGCAGGCCCGCCTCAGCGACCTGGGCGGCTGAGATCGCTCGACTCGACATCGAGTTGGTGCGCCGGGGTCTGGCCCGGTCACGCTCCGAGGCGCGCGACCTCGTGAGGCGCGAAACGGTGCAGGTCGACGGGCGGGTGGTGGCCAAGCCAGCGCACCGCACCGAGAGGATGTCGCACCTCGAGGTCAACCGAGATGGACCGCGGTGGGTCGGGCGGGCCGCGGGTAAGTTGGCCACGGCACTCGACGACTGGGCTGATGATGGGCTTTCGGTTGCTGGGCGAAGATGTATCGACGTCGGTGCCTCAACCGGTGGCTTTACCCAGGTGCTGCTGTCCCGCGGGGCGAAGTTCGTCGTGGCTGTTGATGTTGGGCACGGCCAACTTGATCCGAGTATCGCTGCCGACTCACGAGTCGACGAGCGCAGCGGCGTCTCCGTACGGGGGGCCACTGGACGAGACCTCGGCGGTCCGGCCGATCTCGTGGTCGCCGACCTGTCTTTCATCTCACTACGGCTGGTCGCCGCAGATCTGGCCGGACTTCTCCGAGCCGAAGGCGACCTCGTCGTGTTGGTCAAGCCGCAGTTCGAGGTGGGGCGGGAGTTGCTCGGCGCCCGCGGCGTGGTGAGCAATCCCCGTCACCGCCGTGATGCCGTGCTCGGCGTCATCCATGCACTGCACGGACACCGCCTGCACGTCCACGGTATCCGGCCCAGCGCGGTGCTCGGTGCCCGCGGCAACGCCGAGTACCTCGTGTGGGCACGGTCGGTCCCATCGGCCAGAATGAACCGGCACCGGGTTCACCAGCTCGTTCGCGACGCCACTACCGACGCCAGGAGCCGAACACGACGATGACACCGCCGTCCGCGCCTCGCCGCGTCCTGCTTGTCACCCATGAGACACGGCGCGACGCGCAGCAACTCTCCGCCGGGGTGGCAGCCCGTCTGCTCGCGTGCGGTATCGGGGTAAGTGCCCCGGCAGGGGACCTCGACGCCACCCCGCTTGCGCAGGTGCCCGGCGTCGAGCCCGCTCCGGGTGAATCGGGTGATGGTCATTGGGAACTCGTCTGCGTACTCGGTGGAGACGGGTCCCTGCTGCGGGCCGCCGAATTGTCGCGCGGCTCCGGCGCACCTCTGCTCGGAGTCAACCTCGGGCATGTCGGGTTCCTCGCCGAGGCCGAACCTGAGCACCTCGACTCGACCGTCGAGCGGATCTGCGCTCGCGACTACACCGTTGAGGACCGACTGACGTTGGAGGTCAACGCGGTTGACAGTGGACGCGTGGTCTTCTCCTCGTGGGCGCTGAACGAGGTCACCGTCGAGAAGGCAGCACGTGAGCGCATGCTCGAGCTCACCGTGGAGATCGACGCCCGACCGTTGTCCACCTGGGGCTGCGACGGAATCGTCATGGCTACCCCCACCGGGTCGACCGCGTATGCCTTCTCGGCTGGTGGTCCGGTGGTGTGGCCCGACGTCGAAGCACTCCTGCTCGTGCCGATCAGCGCGCATGCGCTGTTCTCCCGGCCGGTCGTCGTCGGCCCTCGCTCGAAGTTGGCGATCGAGGTGCTCCCACACACGATCGGTTCCGGAGTGGTGTGGTGCGACGGTCGCCGGGCAGTCGTGCTCCCACCTGGCGCACGCGTCCAGGTCGAGCGCTCCGCCGAGCCGGTGCGGGTTGCCCGTCTAGGCACCGGGGTGTTCACCGACCGGCTGGTCGAGAAGTTCGACCTTCCGGTGCATGGCTGGCGAGGCGGCGCCGCGCGACGGATCGCGCCAGATGGCCGACCGGACCACGGAGGACGGCGGTGATCGAGGAGATCCGTATTCGCGACCTCGGGGTGATCGAGGAGGCGGTGCTTCCGCTGCATCCTGGTCTCACGGTGCTGACCGGCGAGACCGGTGCCGGCAAGACCATGGTTGTCACCGGTCTGGGCCTGCTTCTTGGCGGTCGTGGAGACTCCGGCCTGGTGCGTGCAGGTGCTGGTCGCACGATCGTCGAAGGTGTCGTGTCGCTACCGCCCGACCATCCGGCAGCGGTGCGCGCCGCCGACGCCGGCGCTGATGTCAGCGACGGGTTGGTGCTTATCCGGACGGTGTCTGGTGACGGACGGTCCCGTGCGCACGTTGGTGGCCACAACGCACCCATCGGTCTACTCGCCGAGCTCGCCGAGCACCTCGTTGCGGTTCACGGCCAAGCCGACCAGTGGCGGCTGCGACGGGCTGACCAGCATCGTGAGGTGCTCGACGGTTTCGGGGGAGCGCCACTCGCTGCCGCGCTGAACCGCTACCGCGAGGTGCATGCCGCACTAGCCGAGGCGCAGTCTGAACTCGACCGGCTACGCCACGAGGAGGCCGAGCGGGCACGGCAGGCCGACAGCCTGCGGACCGGGCTTGACCAGGTTGACGCATTAGACCCGCAGCCAGGTGAGGACGGCACGTTGCGTGCCGAGTCCGAGCGGCTCGGCCACGCGGAGGAATTGCGCGCTGGAGCCGGCGAGGCGCGCCTCCTCCTGGCCGGAGGCGACGAGCCGGGTGTCGGAGTCCCCGGCGTGCTCGACCAACTGGCCTCGGTGGCCGCGCGGCTCGCGATGGTGAGTCACCGCGACCCAGTGCTCGCCACTGTTGAGTCTCGGGTCGACGAGCTGCGGTACCTCGCTGCCGACGTCAGTGCCGAACTCAGCGGCTACCTTGCCGACCTCGATGTCGACCCGGTACTTCTGGAGCAGGTCGAGCAGCGCCGCGCCGCGCTGGCCAGCCTCACCCGGCTCTACGGCGCGACGGTCGACGACGTGCTCCACTGGGCCCGTGAGGCGGCCGTCCGGCTTGCTGACCTCGACACCACCGGCGACCGCATCGCGACCCTCGAGGCGCATGTCAGCGCCCTGGTACGACAGCAGGACGAGGCCGCCGAGAACCTCACCGCGTTGCGGCAGACCGCAGCTGCGACACTTGGCGCGCGGATCACCGACGAGTTGGCGCATCTCGCCATGAGCGCCGCCACCGTGGAGGTCGCGGTCGAGGATGCCGGGCGCCTCGGCTCCGAGGGGCGTGACGCGATCGAGGTTCGGCTGGCATCCGGGCCGGGGGCCGCTCCACGGTCGGTGACGCGTGCGGCATCCGGTGGTGAACTCTCTCGCGTCATGCTCGCCATCGAGGTGGCGACCGCTGGCGGGACCGGAGCCCGGCCCGCGCCGCCGACGTTCGTCTTCGATGAGGTGGACGCCGGCGTCGGGGGTCGGGCGGCCATCGAGGTCGGTGGGCGGCTGGCCGCGCTCGCCCGCCACGCTCAGGTCGTCGTCGTCACCCACCTGGCCCAGGTGGCCGCCTACGCCGACCGGCACCTCGTCGTTGAGCGCGCCGACGACGGACACGTCGTACGAAGCGGAGTTCATGAGGTCGTCGACGACGAGCGGGTGACCGAACTTGCCCGGATGCTTGGCGGCTCGTCGACCGACGCTGCGCGCGGGCATGCCCGCGACCTGATGACCCGAGTCCGGGGCCCACGCAACGTGGCAGGATAGTGAAAATGTGCTTCCGTATGCTGACGCGGCGAGACCGAGGGCTGGACGTAGGGCTGGCCGGACCCGCCCGCGTCGACCGGCGTACGAAGAACCTCACCAAGCGGCTGCGGCCCGGCGACGTCGCGATCATCGACCATGAGGATCTGGATCGGGTCAGCGCGGAGGCCCTGGTCGCGTGCCGTCCGGCCGCCGTCGTCAACGCCGCGTCGTCGATAACCGGCCGCTATCCGAACCTCGGCCCCGAGATCCTCGTCGCGGCCGGCGTACCTCTCGTCGATCACGTCGGCGCGGCAGTGATGGACCTCGAGGACGGATCGGTGATCGAGGTCGACGGTGACGTCCTGCGGAGCGGTGCCGACGAGGTCGCGCGCGGGACCCGGCTGAACACGGAGTCGGTCCGCGAGGCGATGTCTGCGGCCCGGGCCGGCCTGTCCGATCAACTCGAGGCGTTTGCCGAGAACACGATGGACTACCTCCGCCAGGAACGCGACCTGCTCTTCGACGGCGTCGGCGTCCCTGACATCCGCACGGACCTCGACGGGCGGCATGTGCTCATCGTGGTGCGGGGGTACCACTACAAGGAGGATCTCGACACGCTCCGTGCCTACATCCGCGAGTACAAGCCCGTGCTCATCGGTGTCGACGGTGGTGCCGACGCGCTCATCGACGCGCGTCACCGACCGGACCTCATCGTCGGTGATATGGATTCGGTGTCTGACGACGCGTTGCGTAGCGGCGCCGAGATCGTCGTCCACGCCTACCGAGACGGCCGGGCGCCGGGCCTGGCGCGGGTGCGGTCGCTCGGCGTCGAGCCGGTCGTGTTCCCCGCCACCGGCACCAGTGAGGATGTCGCGATGCTGCTCGCCGACGACAAGGGCGCCACGCTGATCGTCGCCGTCGGCACCCACGTCACGCTGGTGGAGTTCCTCGACAAGGGTCGCTCAGGGATGGCGAGCACTTTCCTCACGCGACTGCGGGTGGGTGGCAAGTTGGTCGACGCGAAGGGGGTGAGTCGGCTCTATCGGGCCCGGATCTCCGGGCTCAGCCTGGTGCTGATGCTGCTGGTCGGGTTGCTCGCCCTGGTCGCGGCGCTGTACTCGACCGACGGTGGCCGGGCGCTCGTCCAGGTAGTGGGTGCCCAACTCGACGACTTGTGGTCCGCTCTCCACGGGGTGTTCAGGTGATCGACTTCCGGTATCACCTCGTCTCGATCGTCTCGATCTTCTTCGCTCTCGCGGTCGGTATCGTGCTCGGCGCGGGCCCACTACAGGGACAGATCGGTGACACCCTCGGCGCCCAGATCGCCGGCCTGCGTGAGGACAAGGACAACCTGAACCAGCAACTCGATCAAGTGCGAGCCGGCACCGAGAGCCGTGACCAGTACCTCGCCGCTATCAGCAGGCAGGTGCTCGGGGAGGTGCTCCGCGACCGCAAGGTCGCGCTGGTGGTGCTCCCAGGGAGCGACTCGCAGTTGGTCGAAGACGCCACCGAGACGCTGAGGGCGTCGGGTGCCGACCTCGGGTCAACGACGACGATGGCGGAGGACTGGGTCACCGCCGACGAAGGCACGGCCGCGACCCGTGACGCCGCAGTCGACCGGGCCGCGAGCGTCGCACAGGTCGACCTGTCCGACCCTGGTGCGCTGGCTCGGCGAGATGCGCTCCTCGCGGCGCTGTTGACCAGGCCGGCCAGCGCAGAAGCACTCGGCGAGAAGGCGGCCCGCACCGGTCTCGCGACCCTGGCTGATGCTGGCCTGCTTTCGCTCGACAGCGACGCCGTCGAGCCGGCCGAGTTGGTCCTGGTGCTCTCCGCGGCGGTGCCCAGCGCAGACGGTGACACCGCGACCCGAGCGGCCAGGCAGTGGGTCGACCTCGCGACCGCACTCGACTCCCGCTCGACGGGTACCGTCCTCGCGGCCGACCTAGGCACCGAAGACCGCGGGGTATCGGTGCTCGCGACGCTGCGCAACGATGCTACGGCCGCCGACGTCGTGTCGACGGTCGACGATCTCGGCGACCCGATGGGCCGGGCGAGCATCGTTCATGGTCTGGCCCAGCAGGCCAGCGGTGGAGTAGGCCAGTACGGGCTGGGTCCAGGTGCCGAGGCGCCCTATGCCCCTATCCCGGCCACGTGAGCGGGCATTCGGTGGCAGCGGCCGGCCTCGCAGCACTGGGCGCGGGTCTCGCCTACGCCGCTCTGCGGCGGATGCCGGCGCAGTCCCGCTGGACCCGGTCGAACCACGCCGGTCATGCCGTGACTCTCCTCGAAGGGCCCGCCTATGTCGCTGGCGCCGCGTTCGGGGCGGCCGCTGCGGGGCCGGCCGGTCTCACCGCGGTACTGGGCGCGGGGGCGTTCGGGCTGCTTGACGACCTCGCCGGAGACGGTTCGTCCAAGGGACTGCGCGGGCACTTCGCTGCCGCGCTGCGCGGCGAGGTGACGACCGGAGCCGTCAAGGTCGTCGGGATAGGTGCCGCCGGCCTGGCCGCTGCGGCACTCACCGACCGCACCCGCGACGATGCGCGCCTCGTCGATACCGTCATCGGTGGCGCTGTCGTCGCCGGTGCCGCCAACCTCATCAACCTGCTCGACTTGCGCCCGGGACGCGCGCTGAAGTCCACGATTCTCCTCGCTGTGCCGCTGGTCATGACCTGCAGCCGGGGGTCGGCCGCCTCGGCGGCGGCGGCCGGAGCTGCGCTCGGCGTCATCCAACCTGACCTGGCGGGGGAGTCCATGCTCGGCGACACTGGCGCGAACGCCGCAGGGGCGCTGCTGGGTGCCGCGCTCGTGTCGGCCACCGGGCGTCGTGGCCGGATGGCTGCGCTCGTCGGGCTGGCGGGGCTCACGGCGGCGTCCGAGCGGGTCAGTTTCACCACGGTCATCGAGTCCACGCCGGTGCTCCGCGAGGTCGACGCCTGGGGGCGGCGACCTCGATGACAAGGCGTCGACTCGCCGCTGGCATCGCCAGCGCTGCGGGGCTTATCGCCGTTGTCACGCTGCTGTCTCGCGTGGCCGGACTCGCGCGGGTGGTCGGGTTCGCCGAGGCGGTCCGGGCCGGCGGGGTGGGCGAGATCTATCACAGCGTCAACGCCCTGCCGAACGTGGTGTTCGAGGTCGCGGCCGGCGGGACGCTGGCCGCGGTGGCGGTGCCGCTCATCGCGCACCGCATCGGCGCCGGCGAGCCGGAGCGTGCCGACGCTCTCGCCTCGGTGCTACTCAGTTGGACCGTCGCCGTCCTGGTGCCGTTGGGTGTCGTGCTGTTCTTGCTCGCTGCGCCACTCGGCGCCTTCTTCGTCGAGGACTTCGACCCGCGGGCCCGGGACCTGGCCGCCACCCTCCTTCGAATCTTCGCCCTGCAGGTGCCGCTTTACGGGGTCGGCATCGTGCTCACCGGTCTGCTCCATGCACACCGCCGTTTCCTCACCGCCGCGCTCGCGCCATTGTTTTCCTCGCTTGTCGTCCTGGGGTCGTACCTGTGGTTCGGGCGGCTGGCCGACGGCGAAACCGCGCCGTCGCGGATCTCGGACCAGGCAGTAGCGGTGCTCGGCTGGGGGACCACGGTCGGCGTCGCGGCCCTCGCGTTACCACTGGTCGGTCCAGCGCTGGCCACCGGCTGGCGCTGGCGTCCAGGATGGCGGCTCGGCGCGGACGACACCAGGCGGATCGGCCGGCTCGCCGGCGCCGGAGGTATTGCACTGGTCGCCCAGCAGGGAGCGGTGCTGACCACGATGTGGCTGGCCAACCGAACCGGCGACCGAGGGACATTCACGGTGTACGGGTACGTGCAGGCCATCTACCTCCTGCCGTACGCGGTGCTCGCCGTACCGGTCGCGACCAGCGTCGCACCCGCACTGGCGGTGCGAGCAGGAGCCGGCGAGGACTCCGCGGCCACTCTGGCCCGGTCGATTCGCGCGGTCCTGGTCCTCACCGGGCTCTCTGCGGGAGCGCTGTGCGCAGCAGCGCCTGCCGTCGGGGCGTTCTTCGGCATCCTCGACCGTGAGGGCGGCCCGGACGGAGCGAGCACGGCCGCGCTGGACGCCATGCCCGCAGCGCTCACTGCCTACGCCCCCGGGCTCGTCGGGTTCGGTCTGGTCGCCCTGCTGACCCGGGCCATCTACATCCGTGGCCGGCCGATCCATGCGGCGGCGGTCACCGCCATCGGCTGGGGTGTCGCCGCGGTGTCGCCGGTCGCGGTCGTCGGTTCCGGGCAACGGCCGGCGGTGACGCTCGAGGCGCTGGGTGTCGCCTCCTCAGTGGGGATGACGATTGCCGGGCTCGGCCTGGTGCTGCTCGTGCGGAGCGCTTGGGGGGCGGCCGCCACCGTCGGCGTCGTCCGCACCGCCGGGAGCCTGGTGGTGGCGCTCGCCATGGCTGTCGTCGTCGGTGACCTCGTCACGCGGGGGCGGCCGCTGAACGACCTGGCCGAGGCGCTGGCCGTCGGCGCCGCAGCCGGTACCGCCGCCATGGTCACCGGTGTGCTGGTGCTTGCGGTCGGCGACCGGACGACGCTTGCCGAGGCGCTCCGGCGCGGTCGGGCCAGACGCCGAAGGGCGGCAGCGCGGTGAGAGTGCTCGTGGTGCTCGGGACGAGCACCGGCGGTGTCGGGCGGCACGTCGCGGGACTGACCGCGTCGTTGGCGGATGCCGGACATCAGGTGGTGGTGGCGGCCCCCAAGGCAGTACTGACCGCGTTCGACCTCGCCGTCCCGGCGGCGTCGGCAACGGTGCTGAACCTCGGCGACCGACCGCATCCGTGGCGGGACGTCGTAGCGGTGCGTCAGGTTGCCGCGCTGGCCGCTGGGGCCGACATCGTGCACGCCCACGGCCTGCGTGCTGCCGCTGCCGCCGCGCTGGCCACCCGGGGCCGGGGGTCGCCGCCGGTGGTGGCCACCTTGCACAACGCCGCACCGTCTGGCCTGCTCACCGGGCTCGTCTATACCGGGCTGGAGCGGGTAGTCGCCGCTGGTTGCGACCTCGTGCTCGGCGTATCGGCAGACCTCGTGCAGCGGATGACGTCGCTCGGCGCCCGACGCACCGGCCTCGCCGTGGTCGCGGCGCCACCGGCCAGGGCGGCGACCCGTGACCGAGAGACCGTGCGGCTCAGTCTCGGTGTCACCCCCGGCGTGGCGTTGGCGGTGGTGCTTGCCCGGCTCGCCCCGCAGAAGGGCCTGGCCCTGCTGCTCGACGCTCACGAGCGGCTGCGCGACCTGGACGGCGATCTCGCTCTGGCCACCGTCGTCGCCGGAGATGGGCCACTGCGAGCGGCACTACAGTCCCGGATCGACGCGACTGGGCTACCGGTGCGCCTGCTCGGCCACCGGCGCGATGTCCCGGATCTGCTCGCGGCGGCCGATGTCGTGGTCTCCAGCGCGCACTGGGAGGGACAGCCCGTCGGGCTCCAGGAGGCGCTGCACGCGGGTGCCGCCGTCGTGGCTACCGACGTCGGTGGCACCGCCGCCACCGTCGCCGATGCGGTGCTCCTGGTCCCACCGGATGACGCCGCAGCGCTTGCGCGTGCGATCCGCGAGGTCGTCCGGCATGGTGCGGTACGTGATGATCTTCGCTCCAAGGCGGTCGAGCGTGCCGCGCATCTGCCGACCGAGGCCGACGCGTTGGACGCTGCCCTGGCCGCTTACGCCACCGTGCAGCCCGGCCTGAGCCGCTGACGGTCCCAGCATCTCGCGGTCGACCGGCTGCGTCTGCCGGGCGGGCGCTGACCAGACAGGCGGCCGAGGCGGCCCCGGCTGGCCCGGAGGTCACCAGTTGATGACGTATCGTTGAAGCCCGTGGTGCTCCAGACGAAACAGATCTTCGTGACCGGGGGCGTCGCCTCCTCGCTCGGCAAGGGACTCACGGCATCCTCGCTCGGTCACCTGCTCCGAGCCCGGGGCCTGCGGGTCACCATGCAGAAACTCGACCCGTACCTCAACGTCGACCCGGGCACGATGAACCCGTTCCAGCATGGCGAGGTCTTCGTTACTGACGATGGTGCCGAGACCGACCTCGACATCGGCCACTACGAGAGATTCCTCGACGTCAACCTGCGGGGCAGCGCCAACGTCACGACCGGGCAGGTCTACGACCGGGTCATCAGCAAGGAGCGACGGGGGGAGTACCTCGGCGACACCGTGCAGGTGATCCCGCACATCACCAATGAGCTCAAGGACCGGATGCGGGCCCAGGCCGCCGGCAGCCCCGGGGTCGACCCCGCCGACGCGCCCGACGTCGTCATCACCGAGATCGGCGGCACGGTGGGCGACATCGAGTCGCTGCCGTTTCTCGAGGCGGCCCGGCAGGTGCGCCACGACCTCGGCCGCGACAGCGTCTTCTTCCTGCACGTCTCGCTGGTGCCGTACCTCGCGCCGAGCGGTGAACTGAAAACCAAGCCGACCCAGCACTCGGTCGCCGCACTGCGCCAGGTCGGTATCCAACCCGATGCCTTGGTGCTGCGCGCCGACCGGCCGATCCCCGACTCGATCAAGCGCAAGATCAGCCTGATGTGCGACGTCGACGCCGAGGCGTGCACGGCCGCCGTCGATGCGCCGAGCATCTACGACATCCCCAAGGTGCTGCACCGCGAGGGGCTGGACGCCTACGTCGTGCGCCGGCTGGGGCTCACCTTCCGCGACGTCGACTGGACGGCGTGGGACACGCTGCTGCAGCGGGTCCACCAGCCCGAGCACGAGGTCGAGGTGGCGCTGGTCGGCAAGTACGTCGACCTGCCCGACGCCTATCTCTCGGTCACTGAGGCGCTCCGGGCGGGCGGGTTCCACCACGACGCGCGGGTGCAGGTGCGCTGGGTTCCGTCCGACGAGTGCGAAACCGACGCCGGGGCACAACGGGCGCTCGGCGGAGTCGATGCCGTGCTGGTGCCGGGGGGTTTCGGCATCCGCGGTATCGAGGGGAAGGTGGGTGCGCTGCGCTGGGCCCGCGAGCGCCAGGTACCGACCCTCGGCATCTGCCTCGGCCTGCAGTGCATGGTCATCGAGTTCGCCCGCCACGTGGCCGGGATCGAGGGCGCCAGTTCGACGGAGTTCGACCCCGAGACGCCCGCGCCGGTTATCGCGACGATGGTGGAGCAGAAGGCGTTCGTCGATGGAGCAGGCGACCTCGGCGGCACGATGCGGCTCGGCAGCCAGCGGGCCCACCTCGTGGCCGGGTCGGTCGTCGCCGACGCGTACGGCGCCACTGAGGTCGACGAGCGGCACCGCCACCGGTACGAGGTCAACGAGGCGTACCGCGGTGAACTCGAGAAGGCCGGTTTGCGGATCAGCGGTACTCATCCCGAGCTCGGGCTGGTCGAGTTCGTCGAACTGCCGCGTGAGGTGCACCCGTACTTCGTGTCGACGCAGGCGCACCCGGAGTTCAGGTCCCGCCCGACACGCGCCCACCCGCTGTTCGCTGGGCTGATCGGTGCTGCCATCGAGCAGCAGCGCGCGGCACGCCTGGTCGAGGTGGGACGTCCGCGTCACCTCGAGCACGCCGACGCGCATGCCTGACCGCGTCCCGGATGCTGATGACGCGTCCGTAGTCCTGCGCGACGAGCCGTACCGGGCGCCGATCGTCTCCTCCGCAGTGGTGCACCGCGGCATGGTGTGGGACGTCGTCGCCGACCAGTTCGACCTCGGTGCAGCCGGGCGGCTGCGGCGCGAGTACGTCGCGCACCCCGGGGCGGTGGCGGTGCTCGCCCTCGACCACGACAACCGGGCGCTTCTCGTCAAGCAGTACCGCCATCCGGTCGGGGCGTACGAGTGGGAACTCCCCGCCGGGCTGCTCGACGTACCGGAAGAGCCGCCATGGGAGGCTGCCGCGCGCGAACTGCATGAGGAAGCCGACACCGTGGCCGGGCGCTGGCACACCCTGGCCGACCACTACGCCGGACCGGGCGGGTCGACCGAGTCGCTACGCATCTACCTCGCCCGTGACCTCAGCCCGGTCCCCGACGAGGAACGGCATCAGCGCACTGGTGAAGAACTCGGGATGCCGGTGCGCCGGGTCGCGCTTGACGACGTGGTCGACGCGGTGCTCGCCGGTGGGCTGCACAACCCGAGTCTGGCTATCGGGGTCCTCGTCGCGTCGCGACTGCAGGCTCGGGCCTGGGCCGGCCTTCGACCCGTCGATGCGCCGTGGCCGGAGCGCAGTCCCGGACGTCCGTGAGGCTGATGCGGCGCTGAGGCCGATGTGTGGGGTGCCCTGCGACACTGCGCGTCGCTGGGACGCCTACGGCATCCGCGCGGCGTAGATCTGTTGGACCTGGGCAGCGGTCAGCGCGGACGTCCAGTACGCGACATCGTCGAGATCGCCCTGGAAGTAGGTGGAGCCCGCGCTGGGCCAGCCGCCGAGCGAGTCCCGCCCGATGCGCAGGTAGCCGGTCGCGTATCCCTGGGCGGTGGTCGTCGCGCTCGACGCCACCAGCAGGCCGTCGAGGTAGAGCCGCATCCCGGCCGGCGACAGGGTCGCCGTGGCCAGATGCCAAGCGTTGTCGGTGACGGCGGCCGGGGTCTGCACGGTTTGCACGGTGTTTGGGTACACCCCGAAGACCAGGCGTCCGGCCGTGTTGATGTAGAGGTGGCGGTCGTACTGCGTGGAGGTGCCGGTTGCGCTGGTACCGAAGCCGACGAGCTTGCCCTGGGGGGTCGCGGTGCGGAACCAGACGCTGAGGGTGAAGGTGTTCACCATCGGGTATCCCGCGGCGGGACCGAACGCTCGCCCTGTCGTGCCGTCCAACTGGGCAACGCGGCCACCGTTGCTGGTGCACGGATGGGTGGTGGCCGAACTGACCCCGGGACCGTAGCTGCCGTTCGCCCCGTTGCCGGAACTGTCGACGGCGGTCGCCCCGCTTGACGTCGGGTTCTCCTCGAACCGGTAGTACACCGCTGGCGTGGTGGCGAGCACCGCGGCGCTGCACGACGCGTAGCGGGCCGAGAGGGTCGACGCCGGCGAGGCGGTGCTGCCGGTGAAAGCGGCCAGGGACGGTGGCGACATCGCGGCCACCAACGCCACCACGGCGCCGAACGCGGCGGCCCACACCCACCCGTTGTGCAGGTATCTGGCGACCCCAGGCGTTGCGGGCCGGCGCGCCGGGACGCCGCCGATGGTGCCGGCCGTCGGCATCCGGACCGAGCCGGAGGTGCGTGCGCCGTGATCGGTGCGCCGCAGCGAGCGGTCAACCGTGGTCAGGGCGAGCGCCGCGGTGCCCGCGATGACCAACAGGCCAAGTCGCCCCCACTGCCCGGTGCGTGCCCAGACGACGGGTACCCCCGCCCAGGGGACTCGGAGCGCGCCGACGCCGTGCACCGCAGCGGGAGCCACCGGGCTGGAATCTCGACCGGGGTTCGCGTCGCCTTTGAGCACCAACCGGCCGGTGGCGTCCCGTTCGACGAACCGGTGCAGGCGCAGCCGGCCCGGCTGGTCGGGGTCGTCGACGAGCAGCACCTGGCCGGGCCGGGCCTCGCCTGCCGTGACCGGGCGGGCGACCACGACATCACCGACGTGGATCCGCGGCTCCATGGAACCGGAGACCACGGTGGTCGGCTGCCAGCCGATGACGCTCGGCGCGGCCGACCAGAAGGCGAGGCCGAACGCGGCCGCGACCGCCGCTCGGGCCAGGGTGGCGACCGCTAACCGCAGCCACCCGAACCGGACGGTGAGACCGTCCGGTTCGGGTACCACGGCAGGGGTTCGCTCCTCCACGACCGGGTCAGCTCTGGGCTTCCCAGGTGAAGCCGATCGCGGCGGTCCCACCCTGGGTGCTGTTCGGAGCGGAGCCGTTGAACGTGTAGTCGAACTTGAACACTCGAGTCTCCGAGCCGGTACCGGTGGGCGCCCAACTGCCGAGCCCGGTGGCGTAGGACGAAGCAGAACTGCCGAACCCGGCGAGTGAGCCCGAGTACACCGAGGAGCCGCTCGACAGCGGCGTGAACCCGGTGCACGACCCGAACGAGCCGCCGGTGCCTTGGGTAACGGTCAGCGTCAGGTGGGTGGACAGGGCGTTGGTGGTGGTGGGGCTGGTGCCGAACAGCTTGACAGTCGAAGCGACCGTGCCGGTCGAGGTGACCGCGATGCACCTGCTGCCGGTGTCACCCGGTTTCAGGCCGGTGGCCGAGAACATCGCGGTGTTGGCGTCGTCGTCGGTGAGGTTGACGGTGCCAGCGGCCCAGCTGTCGGTCGGGTTCGATGTCTGTGCGCTGAACGCCGAGTAGGACGAGGTGGCGACCAGCCCGGCGCTCGCGACGAACGCGAGGGGGACCGCGCTCCACGCGGCGAGACGGGCGGTGCGTGAGGACGGGCGTTTCATGGCGGTCTCCTGTGGCGTCGTCAGTGGGGGCGTTGTGCCTGCTATCGCGAACCTAGGCAGCCGCGCCACTGCCGCCGACGGTTTCGAGACCAAACCGTCCGGATGTCGGCGCACCGATAACCGACGGGATGAGCGTTCGTCATCCGAAAAGCCGGCCGGTCGCCAGCGTTCGGTGGGAGGATCGCCGGCGTGGGCCACAGTGCACTGAACCGGCGCGGAGCGTTCGCCTGGATGTCGGCCACCGGTGACGCCGACGACCTGCTCGTCGACGAGCGGCCCTGTCCGTGCGGCGGTCTGCCACGGGGCGTTGCACTCGGCGCGTGCTGTGGACCGGTCGTCCGCGGGGAGCGCGACGCGGCCACCGCCGAGCAACTGATGCGTTCGCGCTTCACGGCGTACACCGTCGCCGACGAGCATCACCTATACCGCACCTGGCATGCACGCACTCGGCCCGACGTCGTCGAGTCGAACCCCTGGGTCCGATGGGTCGACCTCGACATCGCCGAGGTGGTCGATGGCGGTCCCGACGACGACACCGGCATCGTCGCGTATCGCGCCCGATGGGAGTCCGGTGAGGGGGCCACCCGGCAGCAGGGCGAGATGTCCGAGCGGAGCCGCTTCGAACGCCGCGCCGGTCGCTGGTTCTACCTCGCCCCGGACTGACCCGCACCGGTCACGAGCACCAGCCGCCGGAGCCGTCGACCCTTGCGGACAGTTGCACCGAGTACCGCCCGGGCTCGCTCTCGGGGTAGATCGTGAGGTGTACCTGGCGACCATCGACGACCGAGGTCCAGCAGGTCGCCGAGTCGGATGACACGGGAGACCCGGATGATTCGCGAATCCAGCCTCGCTCGGTCAGTTCGCGGCGATAGAACTCAAGCACCGCCTCGGTGCCGACGGCACGGCGGAGATGATCCTGGGTGGCGATCGGTACGTCGTCGTCATCCTCGCAGGAGGTCGATGGCGCGCCCGACGGCTGGGTGCCCGCAGGTGCGAGCTGGAGTAGTTCGGAGGCGGCCAGGTCGTTGGCAAGCGCGTAGTCGTCGCCGCGGCAGCCGTAGAACACCACGAACCAGACGACCGGCACCGTGATCGGCGCAGTCAGCACGACGACGACCGCGACGATGACGGCGACCCATCGACGCGGCATCGGGCCGGTACCCATCGAGCCGTACGGGTTCGGGTCGCGCCAGCCCGGCACGGGTGGAGCGTTCTGCACCGGCGCACCGTAGCCCGGGCCGGCTACTGGTAGGAGACGAACCAGGGAATCGGCTGTACCCCGGCCGCGGTCTGTTCGGGGCTGAGCATCGGGGAGTCCTCGTCCTCGAAGTTCTTCCAGCCGAGCCACGTTCCGGCCGGTAGGTCGGCACGCAGCCGCGCCCAGGTGCTCTGCTTGTCACCCTGGGACCCCTGTCCGTCGGCATGGACCAGCCACTGCACCTGGTCGAGCGTGGTGTTCAGGCGGGCCCGGTCGCGCACCATCGACGGCCGGAACTGGTGCAGGATCAGCACCTTCGGGGGCAGGTCACGGGTGCGCACCAGAGCGTCGAGCCAGGTGCCAACCGCGTTGACCTCGTCGATGCCGACCGACCCGATCTGCGTCAGGTGCCGCTGCCCGGGGGCGAGCCGCCACTCGGGGTCGAGCGCCAGCCCGACACCGGGGCGGCGCAGCAGTTCCTCGTAGGCCCGGGCCTGAGTGAGGAAGTCGGTGCGTCCCGGCTGCAGGTCGAGCACCACGTACACGCCGGACCGCTCGGCGGCATCCACCCAGGGGCGCAGCACCTCGATGGGGGTGCGCCGCGAGTAGCTGCCGTCGCGCTGGGCCGCGCCGGTGGCCACCGTGGCGATCAGTTCGAAGGCCGGCACGACCGGCTGGCGCAGCGCGGTGGCATAGCGGGCGGCCAGCGACTGTGCTCGGCGCACGGCGGCCTCTGGTCCCTGCTCGCCGAGCATGCCGAGCGCCGACGTCTCCGGGTGCCCGTAGAGCGCGACCATTCGCCGACCCGGAAACGGCAGCACGCCGCCGCCGGGCAGGTCGGGAGCCGCGCGGACGGTGCGCACTCGCTGCGCGAAGCGGTCGGCCGGCCCGAGGTCGCCGAGCCCGGCGACCGGTGCCTCGGATGCCGAACGCAGCGCCTGGCGCACCTCGGGGTCGGCGCGGATGTCGAGGGCGTTGGTGACGACGCGGGCCGCGCCGGTGGCGGTGAGGGTCGCCTCGAGAACGGCGGGCACCGTGGTGCCCTGACGCACCACGAGCACCGGTGTGCGGGTGGGGCGGGCGAGCGGGAGACCAGGGAGCCCGCGCGCAGCGGTGCTGTCGACCACGGCCCGGTCACCGACATCGCTCGGGGCGGTCGTCTCGGGTGCCGCGGTGACCACGAGGCGCACCCCGAGCCTGTCGAGTTCGGCCCGCAGTTGCGGGCCGGACACGAGCAGCGGGATGCCGAGGCGGGTCGCCACCCGGGCCGCCTCGGACATCTGGGCTGCGTCTGCAGGACAGACGACGACGGCGGTGGCCTTGGCGAGCAGGGTACGGCTCAGTGCGACGCTGGGCTCCGCCGACGGATCGACGAGGCCCGCCTGCGGCGCAACGACGATCGAGTGTGGTGTGGAGTTCCTGTCGCCGGCCGTGCCAGACTCCGCTCGGCCGTCCGACCCAGGTGGCTCGTCATCCGCAGTACAGGCCGTCAGGGCCGTGGCGGACGCGGAGAGCAGGCCGGCGGCCAACACCTCACGCCGCCCAAGGCCAGTGCGCATGCCGTCGCTCCTTGTCTTCCTGGAGCGCATACCCTGGCACGTCCCCGGCGTCGGCGGCCAGCCCGGGAGTGCCCCGGCCGGCGGTGTCCGTTCGTGGGGCGGATGCCGCGCTTCGTAGACTGAGCATGCCGCGAACCGCCGCCCTCGACGGCGGCGTGCCGGCGGCATCCGCACCGACTCGATCCTGACAAGGACTCACCTGTGCTCCGCACTCACGAAGCCGGCACGTTGCGCGCCGCCCACATCGGCTCGACCGTCACCCTCTCCGGATGGGTGGCCCGACGGCGAGACCACGGCGGGGTGGCGTTCGTCGACCTGCGCGACGCCAGCGGCATCGTGCAGGTCGTCGCCCGCGACGACGTGCTCGCCGGCGCTGCCCACGACCTACGGAGCGAGTTCGTCGTCCAGGTCAGCGGCGAGGTGTCCGGGCGCGACGAGCACAACGTCAACGCCGACCTGCCCACCGGCGAGGTCGAGGTGGTGGCCCGCGCGATCGAGGTGCTCGCCCCGAGTGCCGCGCTGCCGTTCCAGATCGACGAACGAGTCACGGTGGGTGAGGAGGCCCGGCTGAGGCACCGCTACCTCGATCTGCGCCGACCCGGTCCACGCTCGGTGGGTCACGCTCTTCGGCTGCGTTCCACGGTGAACGCTGCAGCACGAAAAGTGTTGGGAGAGCGCGACTTCGTCGAGATCGAGACGCCGACCCTCACTCGCTCGACCCCCGAGGGCGCTCGCGACTTCCTGGTGCCCGCGCGCCTCGCTCCGGGGTCGTGGTACGCCCTTCCGCAGAGCCCGCAGTTGTTCAAGCAGCTGCTGATGGTGGCCGGGATGGAGCGCTACTACCAGATCGCCCGCTGCTATCGCGACGAGGACTTCCGCGCCGACCGGCAGCCCGAGTTCACCCAACTGGACATCGAGATGAGTTTCGTCGAGCAGGACGATGTGCTCGAACTCGGCGAGGCGATCGTGCGCGAAGTCTGGTCGCTGATCGGGGTCGACCTGCCCACCCCGTTCCCGCGGATGACGTACGCCGACGCGATGCGCCGCTTCGGCACCGACAAGCCCGACCTGCGCTTCGGCGCCGAGCTGGTCGAGTGCACGGAGTACTTCGCGAACACCCCGTTCCGGGTGTTCCAGGCCGAGTACGTCGGTGCGGTGGTCATGCCGGGCGGGGCAAGCCAGCCGCGTCGGCAACTCGACGCCTGGCAGGAGTGGGCCAAGCAGCGTGGCGATCGCGGCCTTGCCTACGTGCTGGTGCAGGACGACGGCACGCTCACCGGCCCGGTCGCGAAGAACCTCGCGGATGACGAACTCGCCGGCCTCGCGGCCCACGTCGGCGCCGAGCCAGGAGACTGTGTGTTCTTCGCTGCGGGCACGACAAAGAGTTCGCGCGGGCTGCTCGGTGCGGCCCGGCTCGAGATCGGCCGGCGCTGCCGGCTGGTCGACGAGTCGGCGTGGAGCTTCCTCTGGGTGCTCGACGCGCCGCTGTTCGAGCCGGCCGGCGACGCGGTCGCGGCCGGTGACGTGGCGGTCGGCGGCGGTGCGTGGACCGCGGTGCACCATGCGTTCACGTCACCGAAGGCCGAGTTCGAGGACACGTTCGACGTCGACCCCGGGCCGGCGCTCGCCTACGCCTACGACCTGGTGTGCAACGGCAACGAGATCGGCGGTGGCTCGATCCGGGTGCACCGCCGCGAGGTGCAGGAGCGCATCTTCGCCGTGATGGGCCTCTCGCCCGAGGAGGCGCAGGAGAAGTTCGGTTTCCTCCTCGACGCGTTCCAGTACGGCGCCCCGCCGCACGGCGGCATCGCGTTCGGCTGGGACCGCATCGTCATGCTGCTCGGCGGCTTTGACAGCATCCGCGACGTCATCGCGTTTCCGAAGTCCGGTGGTGGCTACGACCCGCTCACCGACGCCCCGGCACCGATCACGCCGCAGCAGCGCAAGGAAGCCGGCATCGACGCGGCGCCGGAGACGAAGCCGGGGGAACCGGCCGGCGGCTGACCGTTAGCCGATCACCTCCGACGGCCGCACGAAACCCGCGCGATCACAACGGTTTCCGGCCGAATCGGCTCGGCGCCCAGTCGGCTCAGCGGGAGAGGAACTCGACGAGTGCGGCGTTGACCTGGTCGGCGTGTGAGGTGGTGATGCCGTGCGGGCCGTCCTCGATGAGCACGAGCTCGCTGCCGGCGACCATCTCGTGGGTGCGCTTCCCGGACACCTCGAACGGCACCGTCGCGTCCGAGTCGCCATGGATGACGAGGGTTGGCACGGTGATCGAGGCGACATCGGCGGTGAAGTCGGTGACCCAGCTGGCGATGCACTCGGCGGCGGCGTGCACGTCGGCCTGGTGGGCGAGCGCGAGCGCCTCCTGGCGCTGGTCCTCGGTGACCTTCAGTTTCCCGCCGGCGCTGAAGAACCCGGTGAGGAACTCGTCGAAGAAGCCGGCCGGGTCGGCCCGCAGCCCGGCCTGTAGCGACGCCACGGTGCCGAGGTCGAGGCCGCCGTCAGGGTGCGTCTCGTCCTTGAGCAGGCCCGGCGGGATGGCGGCCAGGAACGCAGCGCAGCGCACCCGCTCGGCGCCTCGGGTGCCGAGGTAGCGAGCCACCTCGCCGCCGCCCATCGAGAAGCCGACGAGGGCCACGTCCCGCAGGTCGAGCGTGGTGAGCAGCGCGTCGAGGTCGCCGGTGAGCGTGTCGTAGTCGTATCCGGATGCCGCCGCGGGCTTCGCCGAGCGCCCGAACCCGCGACGGTCGTAGGCGATCACCCGCTGACCGGCATCCGTGAGCGGTTGGGTCTGCCTCGACCAGGCGAGCCCGCTGAGCGGCCAGCCATGGATGAGCACCACCGGGCGCCCGTCACCGCCGGTGTCGGTGTAGTGGATGTTGACGTCGTCGTTGCTGAGGGTGGGCATGTCGGGCCTCTCGTCGCGGATGACGGGTCCCCACCACCCTAAGGACGCGCTGACTTTCTGGCTGGTCGGGGCGGGGGCCCGTCCGGCGTCAGTGGCTGGTGCGGTGTGCTCACTCGGTGACGCCATAGCGTTCGTGCAGCCGACGCAGCGGCGCGGGCGCCCACCAGTTGGCGCGGCCGAGGGCCGACATCGTCGCCGGGACCAGCAGCATGCGCACGAGCGTCGCGTCAAGCGCGATGGCCAGCACGAGTGCGACACCGATCTGCTTGAGGATGAGCAGGTCACCAGCGGCGAACCCGGCGAACACGATGACCATGAGCAGCGCCGCGGAGGTGATGATCCGCCCCGACCGTTGCAGGCCCAGGGTGACGGCCGCGCGGGTGCGGTGGCCCTGCTGGTGCAGTTCGACGATCCGACTGAGGAGGAACACCTCATAGTCCATCGACAGGCCGAAGCCGAACGCCAGCACGAGGATCGGCACGGTGTTCTCGACGCCGCCCGCGGAGGTGAAGCGGAACAGGTTCTCGACGTGGCCGTCCTGGAACACCCACACGAGCACGCCCAGGGTCGCGCCCAGGGAGAGCACGTTCATCAGCAGCGCCTTGACCGGGATGACGACCGAGCCGGTCATGAGGAACAGCAGCACCAGCGTGGCGAGCACGACCGCGCCGATCGCCCACGGGGCGCGCTCGGCGACGGCGGCGCGGAAGTCGGTGATGCCGGACGCCTGGCCGACCACCCACGCCTCCTCGAACGGGGGCCGGTCGGAGCGCAGCGACTCGGTGAGTTCGCGCGACGCCGGGCCGGTGCCGCTGTCGCCGGTCTGGAAGCCGATCGTTACGACGCCGCCGTCGAGCGTGCGCACCGGGTCGACGGACTCGACACCGGGTCGGCTCGCAGCCTCCGCCGCCCACGCCTGGACATCGGTCGTGGGGGCGCGGGTGACGACGAGCACCTCGGCACCGGCGAGCAGCGGGTAGCCCTCGCGGAAGTCGGTGAAGAACTCGCGTTCCGGTGTGCCCACTGGGAGCAGTTCCGCGCCGGAGGAGGTGAGCTGCATCCGCAGCGCTGGCACGGTGAGCACCACGAGCAGCGCCGACACCACGCCGATCACCAGCCACGGCACACGGTGCACGACCTCGGCGAGCCGGGAGAAGACCCCGACGTCCCCCGAGGTCTCGGTGCCGCGGCGCAGCAGGCGGCGGGCGCCGAGGACGCACAGGGCGGGGATGAGGGTCAGCGCGACGGCGAGGGCGATCAGCACCACCGAGACGCCGGCGAGGCTGACGGCACGCACGAAGTCGATGTCGAGGAACAGCAGGCCGCCGAGTGAGATGGCGACGATGAGCGCGGAGAAGACGACGGTGCGGCCGGCGCGGTCCAGGGTGCGCTCGGTGGCGAGCACGATCTGCGTGGGGGTCGCTTCCCGGGCGGGAGCGCCGCACAGGATGCCGCGTATCTCCTCGCGGAAGCGGCTGACGATGAGCAGGCCGTAGTCGATGCACAAGCCGAGGCCGAGCACGGTGACGACGTTGACGACCGAGGCGTCGAGGTCCAGGACGTACGAGAAGCCGAGCAGTGAGACGAGCGCCCCGGCGATCGAGGCCACCGCACCGACGACGGGGAAACCGGCGGCGAGGAAGCCCCCGAAGACGACGACCATGACGACGAAACTCACCGGCAGCGCGACGCCCTCGCCGCGCTGACCGTCGATCTGGACCTGCTCGATGATCCGGTCGACGAGGGTACGCAGCCCGCCCCGTCGCGAGTCGTCGGCGCTGGTCTCGCGAGTGAGGCCGTCGAACACGACGTCGACCTCGCGGATGGCCGCATCCTCCTGCTCAGCGGTGATGCCGGGGTCGAAGGTGACGACGGTAGCGAAGCCACCCGACGCCGGGTCACCGTCGCGGACGAACTGCAGGGCACGCGGGCTGGCGACTTCTTCGGGGACCACGAACGGGTTGACCGCCGACTCGACGGTCTCGATCGCGGTGAGCCGCTGCACCGCGGCTGCCGCCGCCCGCGCTACCCCGGGTTCGGTGAGGTCGACGCCGTCAAGGGTGAGGGTGTATGTGCCGAAGCCGCTGCCACCGGCGGCGTTGAGGACCTCGCGTCCGGTGAGGTTCTCGCCCTCGGCGACGACCTCGCCGCTGTCGAGTCGGTCGAACAGGCTCGGCGTGCCGATCAGGCCGAGGGCGGTGGCGAAGGCGGCGACGATGAACAGTGCCCAGACCACGACGACGAGCCGGGCTCGGGTCGCCACCGCCCGACCGCACCGGCTCAGCAGCGAGTCGCGGCCGGTATCGGTCGGGTGCACGCGCTCAGCGTCCCACGTCGGCCCCCGTCCACCTGTTCCGCCCCAGGTGCGACCCCTCGCCGCGAGCGCGAGGTGGAGGAGCCCGGATGACGCGCGGCGCGTCATCCGGCCGGCTCTCCCAGGCACTGTGGGTGCCGGCGCGATGGCGTTGTTGGGAGGGCGGTCCGTGCCACGTGGGTGACATGCCCGCCATCCGCTCCCGTCCTGCTGGGGGAGCCGGCCGTCGGGCGCGGGTTCGGCCCGGAGGCGGAGTCGTTGGAGGACAACGAGTTCCGCGTCGACGGCGAGACCGGCTACTTCTGAGGCGGGGCCGGACGATGCGCCCGGTACGGAGACCTTGATGCGTCGTGGTGTGGCTCAGCCGTCGAGAGTTCTCGCCAGCCAGGTCGCGGCGCGATCGGCGTGTTCGACGCCCAGCGCGAAGCGAATCAGCAACAGCCCGTCGACCGCGGCGAGCACCCCGGCCGCCGCCTCCGCGAGGTCGCCGGTACCGGGGTCCAGGCGGGCGGTGGTCCATTCCAGCCAGCCCTGCGCGATCCGCGCCGTCGCCGTGGCGAAGGGCTCACGGCGCGCTGCCGCCAGCCCGCTCAGCTCGACGTACAGCCGCAGGTACGGCTCGGCCGCCGGTTCATCGGCGAACCGCCGCGCCACGGCGAACAGCGTTGCGGTGGAGACCGGTTCGGCCGGGAGGCTGGCATCCAGCACAGCCTGTAGCCGCGAGCCGGCCTCGACGAGGACCGCCTCGAGCAGCGCCTCACGGGTGCCGAAGTAGTACAGGAGCATGCGGTCGCTGGTCCCCAACGCCGCGGCGAGGGGGCGCAGCGAGAGGGTGCCGATCCCGTGGTCGAGCACGTGCGCGACCGCGCCGTCGAGCAGGGCGGACCGCTGGTCGCTGGCACTTGCCGGAGTCATGTAGCACACGCTACATTGGCTTTCTGGTGTAGCGACCGCTACAGATAGTGGACGAAGGGACGATCGCCATGACGACGATGCGTGAGACGACCACGACAGTGCCCACGAGGGTCGGGCCGGTGCCGGTCCGTACGGTCGGTGACGGGCCACCCGTGATCGCCGTCCACGGCCTGCTCGTCGACGGCCGGCTGTGGGACGGCGTGGCCGCCGAGTTGGCGCCGCACGCCACCGTCCACCTGCCCGACCTCCCGCTCGGCGCCCAACGGCGTGCCGTGCCCGACCGGTCGCGGCTCACCCCGGTGGATGTCGCGGACGCGGTCGTCGACGTGCTCGACGGTCTCGGCCTCGGTGCGGCGGTCGTGGCCGGCAACGACACCGGAGGTGCGCTCGCGCAGATCGCGGCGGCGCGTCATCCGGACCGGTTCGACGGGATCGTGCTCGCCGGGTGCGACGCCTTCGAGCACTTCCCCCCACCTCTCGTCCGCTTCCTCGTCCCGCTGGCGGCGGTACCGGGCGGGATGCGCCTCGCGGTGGCGGCCTTCGGCATTCCCGCCCTGCTCGCCGACCCCGGGCGGCTCAACTTCTTGACGACCCGCGGTTTCGGTAGACCCCTCATCCGCGACCTGTTCGCGCCGGCGCGCGCCGACCGCGAGGTTCTCGGCGACCTCACGGCGTTCACCCGGACCATGCGACCGGCCCCGTTGCTCGCTGCCGTGCCGGGGCTCGACGCGTTCCGCGGCCGGGCCAGGGTCGTCTGGGGACGGCGCGACCGGATCTTCCCGCACCGCGACGCCGAGCGGCTCGCAGCCCTGCTCGGCACCACGGTCACCTGGCTCGACGACGCGTCGACCTTCGTCCCGGTCGACCGCCCCGACGCCGTCGCGGATGCCGTGCACGGCCTGCTCGGCGACCTCGCCACCGCCTCGGGAGAGGTCGGTGCCGCTGGCTAGGCTCCGGGGCGTGAGCCAGGACGGGGCGGACCTCTTCGGCGCGGCGGCCGAGCGGCGCGCCGAGAGCGAAGGCGGCGGAACGTCATCCGCCGTGGTTCCCCCGCTCGCCGTGCGGATGCGCCCGCGCACGCTCGCCGAGGTGCGCGGGCAGGCCGAGGTGCTCCGGCCGGGCAGCCCGCTGCGGCGGCTCATCGAGGGACAGGGCGGCGCCGCCGGGCCGCTGTCGGCGATCATCTCCGGCCCACCCGGCACCGGCAAGACCACCCTCGCGCACCTCGTCGCCACCGCGGCCGAGCGCGAGTTCGTCGAGCTGTCCGCGGTCACCGCCGGGGTTAAGGACGTCCGCGCCGTCATGGAGAGGGCCAGTCGCAGCCGCGACCTCTACGGCCGGCAGACCGTGCTGTTCCTCGACGAGATCCACCGGTTCAGCAAGGCCCAGCAGGACGCGCTGCTGCCCGGCGTCGAGAACCGCCTCGTCGTGCTCGTCGCGGCCACCACCGAGAACCCCGGCTTCTCGGTCATCGCGCCGTTGCTCTCCCGTTCGGTGCTCGTCGCACTCACCCCGCTGGACGACGACCAGCTCGCCGACGTGGTCACCTCGGCGGTCACCGACGCGCGCGGGCTGGCTGGTGCCTACACGCTCGCGGATGACGCCCGCGCCCACCTCGTGCGGATGGCGGGCGGCGACGCCCGCCGGGCGCTGACCTTCCTCGAGGCGGCCGCAGGGGTCGCCGACGACGCCCTGGCGGCTGGGGGTGAGCGGCCCGAGGCCCTCGAGGTCACCCTCGCGCACGCCGAGCAGGCAGTGGCGCACGCCGCGGTGCGCTACGACCGCACCGGCGACCAGCACTACGACGTCGCCTCGGCGCTCATCAAGAGCATGCGCGGGTCCGACGTCGACGCCGCGCTGCACTACCTCGCCCGGATGCTCGAGGCGGGGGAGGACCCGCGGTTCATCGCCCGGCGGGTCGTCATCGCGGCGTCGGAGGACGTCGGCATGGCCGACCCGACGGCACTGCAGACCGCGGTCGCGGCGATGCACGCCGTGGCGCAGATCGGCATGCCGGAGGCGCGGATCATCCTCGCCCAGGCCGTCGTGCACAACGCGCTCGCGCCGAAGTCCAACGCCGCGTACGTGGGCATCAACGAGGCGGTCGCCGACGTGCGCGCCGGGAAGGCCGGCCCGGTGCCGCTGCACCTGCGGGGGAGCGGGTACGGCGGTGCGTCACGGGTGGCCGAGGCCGCGGCGACGGCCGCAGGGCGCGACCGCGTGCCGGGCTATGTGTACGCGCACGACGAGCCCGACGGCGTGGCCCGCCAGCAGTACCTGCCCGACGACCTGCACGGCGCCACCGACTACTACCGCCCCACCGACCGCGGTTTCGAGGCCAGGCTGCAGGAGCGGTGGCACTGGCTCAAGGAACACCTTGGCCGCGGCTGACCCGGAGCGGCAGGCCGCGCGGCGGGCGGCACGGCCCACGCGGAGGTGGTCCGTGCCACGGGTAGGGTCGTCGGCCATGGACGTGGCCAACCCCGCGGCATCCTCGCCGCTCGGTGAGGTGCACCCCACGAGTTCGCGCATGTCCGGCCGGTCGCAGACCGTGACCGCCGGCCTCAACCGGGGCCGAGCCGGACCGGCGGTGTGAGATACCCGGCCATCGAACGCACCCCGCCCACCCGGCGAGGCCGCGCCTCGCATGGCGCGAGTCCGAACCCCCAGCCACCTGAGGACTGAGAGTTGCCCCATGGAGACCGCTGAGATCCGGCGCCGATGGCTGGCCTTCTTCGAAGGAGAAGGCCACACTGTCGTGCCGTCCGCGCCGCTCGTGCACGACGACCCGAACCTGTTGTTCGTCAACGCCGGGATGGTGCCGTTCAAGCCGTACTTCCTCGGCCAGCAGACGCCGTCCTGGAAGCGGGCCACCAGTGTGCAGAAGTGCGTGCGCACGCAGGACATCGACGAGGTCGGCAAGACCTCCCGGCACGGCACGTTCTTTCAGATGAACGGCAACTTCTCCTTCGGTGACTACTTCAAGGAAGGAGCGATTCGGCTCGCCTGGACGTTGCTCACCACCTCTCAGGCCGAAGGTGGGCTCGGCCTCGACGGCGAGTTGCTCTGGGCCACGGTCTACGAAAGCGACGACGAAGCGGCTGCGCTGTGGCGCGAGGTCACCGACATCCCTGACCATCGCATCGTGCGCCGCGGCGCCGCCGACAACTACTGGCACATGGGCGTCCCCGGGCCGGGCGGACCCTGTAGCGAGATCTACGTCGACCGCGGTGCGGCGTACGGTCCCGATGGCGGGCCGGCCGTCGACGAGGACCGCTTCCTCGAGGTCTGGAACCTCGTCTTCATGCAGGACGAACTCGCCGAGGTGCGCTCCAAGGTCGACGTTGACGTGGCCGGGCCGTTGCCCGAACGGAACATCGACACCGGCATGGGCCTCGAGCGGATGGCGTCGGTGCTACAGGGCGTCGACACGATGTACGAGATCGACGAGGTACACCCGGTGCTCGCCGCGGCCGCCGCGATGACCGGGAAACGGTACGGCGAACACTCCGGCCACTCGGCCGAATCCAGCCACCCCGACGACGTCCGGCTGCGCGTCGTCGCCGACCATGTGCGTTCGTCGCTGATGCTCATCGGCGACGGCGTCACGCCCGGCAACGAAGGTCGCGGCTATGTACTGCGGCGGATGGTGCGCCGCGCGGTGCGCTCGATGCGCCTCCTCGGGTTCGACGACCCCTGCCTGCCGCATCTGCTCCCGGTCTCGCTCGAGCGGATGCAGCAGAGTTACCCCGACCTGGCCACCGGTTTCGACCGGATCGCCCAAATCGCGTACGCCGAAGAGGAGGCGTTCCGGCGCACACTGGCCGCCGGCACGACCATTCTCGACACCGCCGTGTCGCGAACCAAGGAGGCCGGCGGGTCGGCCCTCGCCGGTGACCAGGCGTTCCAGTTGCACGACACCTACGGCTTCCCGATCGACCTCACCCTCGAGATGGCTGCCGAGCAGGGCCTGCAGGTCGACCGGGACGGGTTCGCCCGGCTCATGGCGGAGCAACGCGAGCGCGCCCAGGCCGACGCCAGGGCAAAACGGTCCGGCCACGTCAATACCGAGGTGTGGCGCGACCTGCGTGCGCTCGGCGCCACCGACTTCCGGGCCTACGTCGAACTCGAGAGCGAGGCGAAGGTCGTGGGCCTCGTCGTCGACGGCGAGCCGGCGACCGAGATCGGCCCGGGGGTACGTGGGCAGGTGGTGCTCGACCGCACGCCGTTCTACGCCGAGTCCGGCGGCCAGGTCGCCGACGAGGGCGTCATCGCTACAGACGGTGTGCAGTTGAGGGTCGTCGACGTCCAGCGGCCGGTGAAGGGCCTGCTCGCGCACACCGTCGACACCGGGTCGGCGTCGCTCCGGGTCGGCTCCTCGGTCCTGGCCCAGGTTGACCCCGAGTGGCGGATCTCAGCCTGCCAGGCGCACTCCGGCACGCACGTGGTGCATGCCGCGCTGCGTCAGGTGCTCGGTCCGTCGGCGCTGCAGTCGGGGTCGTACAACAAGCCGGGGTACCTCCGGCTGGACTTCGCGTGGACCTCGGCGCTGTCGGCAGCGACCCGCAGCGAGATCGAGGAGGTCGCGAATCTCGCTGTCCGCCAGGACCTTCCGGTGTCCGCGAGCCTGATGCCGCTTCCCGAGGCGCGTGAGATCGGCGCGCTGGCCCTGTTCGGCGAGACCTACGACGAGGACGTGCGGGTGGTGGAGATCGGCGGGCCGTGGAGCCGCGAACTCTGTGGCGGAACCCACGTGCAGCGGTCGAGCCAGATCGGTCCACTCACCATCACTGGCGAGTCCTCCGTCGGGTCGGGCGTCCGTCGGGTCGAGGCCTTCGTCGGCATCGACGCGATGCGGTATCTCGCCCGCGAGCGCGCCGTGGTCGCCGAGTTGAGCGGTCTGCTCGGCGCTCGTCCAGACGAACTCGCCGAGCGGGTCGGGGCGATGGTGGCGCGGCTCAAGGACGCCGAGCGCGAACTCGAGAAGGCCCGCCGTGAGCAGGTCCTCGCGGCGAGCGGCTCGCTCACCGGTCGGGCCCGGGACGTCGGCGGCGTGATCTTCCTCGGCCACGACGCCGGCGACGCCGGCGCGGATGACGTGCGCACCATGGTCCTCGACCTTCGTCACCGGCTCGGTACCGAGCGCCCCACCGTGGTCGCGGTCACCGGGGCGGCTCGGGGCCGTCCGGTGGTCGTCGTGGCCACCAACGAGGCGGCTCGGAGCCGCGGCATCCGGGCTGGTGAACTGGCGCGGGCCGCGGCCGGGGCCCTCGGCGGAGGCGGCGGCGGCAAGGACGACATCGCCCAGGGTGGCGGTCAGGACGCCGGCAAAGTCGGGGAGGCGCTAGCGGCCGTGGAGTGGCGGGTCGGCGAACTGGCCGCCGGATGACGCCCGCCGCCGGCCGAGCCCGCGGTGTCGTGCTCGGCGTCGACGTCGGCACGGTCCGGGTCGGGGTTGCGGTGTGTGATCCGGATCGGATCCTGGCCACGCCGGTTGCCACCGTGGCTCGGGTACCCGGTACGGTCCCGACCGTGGCCGATGCCGACATCGAGGAGTTGGCGCGCCTGGCCGAGCAGCGTTCAGCCGTGCGAGTCGTCGTCGGTCTGCCCCGCTCGATGTCCGGAAAAGAGGGTCTCGCCGCGAGGCAGGCCCGGTCGTATGCTCAGGTTCTGGCGGCGCGTGTGACGCCGGTGGAGGTGCGGCTGGTCGACGAGCGGCTCACCACCGTCGACGCGCACCGCTTACTCCGCGACAGCGGAGTCGTGGGCCGGCGTCAGCGGTCCGTGGTCGACCAGGCCGCGGCAGTGCTGATCCTCCAGACGG
>JBOFJB010000071.1:0-4132 GCA_051650465.1 Dermatophilaceae bacterium
CTCCCACACGTCATCCGGCCACTCACGGGCCAGCGCGGCCACGATGGGACGGCCACGCACCGCACAGCAGGCGTCGCGCGTGCCGTGGGTGCAGACCAGCAGCATCGGCGGAGCGTCGTCCGCGCCTACCGCGAGCGCGCCACCGAGCGACGTCGCGGCCGCGACCAGGTCGGCGACGGTGCGCCAGGTGCCGTGCACCCAGGTGCGCTGCACGGTGTCCACCGCGAACCATCGCCGAACCAGGTCGGTGGCCGGCCGGCTGCCCGGGCGGCGCACCAACAGCACTTTTCCCTGGGCCGCGCCGCACAGCGTCTCGATCTCGGAACCGATCGAGCCGAGCAACGGCGGGGTCTGGAGTGGCTGCGCCGCCCACGGTCCGGGATGCTCGACGAGAAACCAGCGCACGGCGTGCGGGGCCGTGCCGGCGATCGGGTCGGCGCGGTGGCGAGACGCCACCGAGCAGCGCGAGAGGTCGGAGAGGGCCACCCGCGGATGCTACGTCGGGCCCGGACCGGCCACCCGGCGCAGGTCCGCAGGTCCCGTGGGAGACGGGGCAACGCTCGGGCGCTGGCCGTGCCCGAGCGTCATCCGGACATCGGCCGTCATCCACCCACGGGATGACGGCCGGTCACGCCCGGGCGTGACCGGATCGCTGGTCAGGCGCGGCCGGCAGCGGCGCGGCTGCGGCGGCTCAGACTGTCGATGACCACGGCCAGCAGGAGCACTGCACCGGTGACGATGAACTTGACGTTGGCCTCGACGGAGAGCAGGTCCAGCCCATTGGAGATCGACCAGATGACGAGGATGCCGAGCAGCGCCGAGTAGGCCGAGCCACGCCCGCCGAAGAGCGATGTCCCGCCGATGACGGCGGCGGCGATCGCGTTGAGGTTGGTGTCGGCGCCGCCGCTGCTCTGGTTGGCCGACGCGAGCCGAGCCGCCGCGAGGATGCCGCCGAGCGCGGCGAACGTCGAGCAGAGGGTGAACACCGAGAGGTAGACCCGCCGCACGTTGATGCCGGCGCGGCGGGCGGCCTCGACGTTGCCGCCGATGGCGAGCACCGATCGACCCCATGTGGTGCGCCGGATGGCGAGGTCCATCACGACGACCAGGGCGAGGAAGGTCAGCACCATGACGGACACGCCGCGGTCGCGGCCGAGCACGGTGACGGCGACGAGGAGCAGGCCGGCGAGGCCGCCGGCCCGGATGGCGAGCATCGGCAGCGGCATGGTCGACAGGCCGGCCTGCGAGCGGCGCGCGTTGGCCCGCAGCCGGGTCATCAGGTAGAGCAAGGGCAGCGCCACGGCGAGCGCATACGAAGCGGCATCCGGCAGGAACTGCTGGGACGCGAACCGCACCAGCGAGGACTCGAACGGGATGTTGATCGTGCCGTCAGTGCCGAGCACCCGAAGTTGCAGGCCGAGCAGCGCGAGCAGGCCGGCCAGGGTGATGACGAAGCTGGGCACTCCGAACCGGTTGTACAGCAGGCCATAGAGCAGGCCGCACAGCGCGCCCACACCGAGGGCGGCGAGCACCGACACCCAGATGTTCACGCCGTTGTTCACGAACATCACGGCGAGCACCGCTGCGGACAGACCGGACATCGAGCCCACCGACAGGTCGATCTCGCCGAGCAGCAAGACGAGGACGATGCCGATGGCAATGACGCCGACCGGCACCATCTGGATGGTGAGGTTGACCAGGTTCCGGGCGGAGAGGAATGCCGGGTTGAGCGCGTAGAACACCCCCCAGATGAGCACCAGCCCGACCACGACCGGCAATGAGCCGAGGTCACCCGAACGTAGCCGGCTCAGCGTGGCGGACAGCCACCCGCGCAGGCCCTGGCTGGCGATCAGCCGCTCATCCTGCAGGTCCGCGGGTACGGCGGCGGCCGTGGGGTCGGTGGCGGCAGCGGCGGTGCTGGATGGGTCGCTCACGACTGCTCCTCTCGAGACGGTGCGCGGCGTGCGGCGCGGGCGGTGACCGCGTTGGTGGTCGCCCCGGTGATCGCGGCGATGATCTGCTGGGCGCTGGTGTCGGCGACCCGGAACTCGCCGTTGTTGCGTCCGAGCCGGAGCACGGCGACCCGGTCGGCGACCGCCATGACGTCGGACATGTTGTGGCTGATGAGGATGACGCCGAGCCCGTTCTCACGGAGCCGCTCCACGAGATTGAGCACCTCGGCGGTCTGAGCCACGCCGAGCGCGGCAGTGGGCTCGTCGAGCATGACGACCTTCGGCTTGCCGAGCAGGCTACGGGCGATGGCCACCGTCTGACGCTGACCACCGGAGAGACTGGCCACCGGGATGCGCACGCTCGGGACCTTGGCGCTGAGTTCACGAAGCAGACGCCAGGACTCCTGCTCCATGGTCACCTCGTCGAGCGCGCCGGCACGCACTACCTCGTTGCCGAGGAAGAGGTTGCCGACGACGTCGAGGTTGTCGCAGAGTGCCAGGTCCTGGAACACCGTGGCGATACCGAGGCGCTGCGCCTCCGATGGCGAGGTGATGGCGACCGGTGCGCCGTCGACGGCGACCTGGCCCTCATCGGGCGTGTACACCCCGGCGATGGTCTTGACGAGGGTGGATTTGCCGGCGCCGTTGTCACCGACCAGGGCAACGACCTCGCCCGTCTCGACGTGGAAGTCGATGTCCTTGAGCGCCTGGACGGCACCGAAACGTTTGGCGATGCCGGTCATCGACAGTACGGGCGCGAGTGTGGTGGTCATCTGCGACGCACTCCTTCGTGAGGACGGCAGGCGACGGCGGGGGGTGCCCGTCACCAGGCCGACGGTGGTGGCGACGCCTCAGCCGCGATGTGCCGGATGCCGCGATGTGCCGGATGCCGCGACGTGCCGGATGCCGTGGCGCGTCCGGTCGTCGAGACCCGGCCGCCGTGGCACGTCCGGTCGCCGAGACCCGGCCGCCGGGTCCGGACCCCCGATCGCCGTGTGCCGGGGGTGGCTGCCGGAGCAGCCGCCCCGACACACGGCGGTCGGGTGCACGTCATCCGAGAGGTCAGCCGAGACCGGCGGCGGTGCAGGCCTTGGCGTACTCGGCCGTGCAGATGTCGGCCACCTTGTAGAACTCGTCGGCGACGACGGTGTCCTTGATGTTCGCCTTGGTGACCACCACGGGGTCGAGCAGCGTGGCGGGCACACCTTCCTTGTCGGCCGACGCGCTGGGCTTCTCACCCTTGGAGAGCGCGATGGCCGCCTTGGCGGCGTCCTCGGCCTGCGGCTTGATCGCCTTGTAGATCGTCAGCGCCTGGTCGCCGTTGAGGATGCGCTGGATGGCGGCGAGCTCGGCATCCTGGCCGGTGATCGGAGGCAGCGGGTTGACGCCGCCGCCCTTGAGGGCCGCGATGGCTCCGCCGGCGGTGCCGTCGTTAGCCGCGTAGACGCCGACGAGGTTGCCCTTCACCGAGCCGACCTGGCTCTCCATCCAGGCCTGGGCCTTGTCGGGGCTCCAGTCCGGGGTGTCGAACTCGGCCTTGAGGGTGTACCCGCTGCCGTCGAGGACGCTCTTCGCACCCTTCTTGAAGTCGGCGGCGTTGGCGTCGGTGGGAGCACCGTTGATCATCACGATGTCGCCGGTGGCCTTGCCGGCCGCCTTCATCGCGTCGAGCAGGCCCTGCCCCTGGAGTTCGCCAACCTTGGTGTTGTCGAAGGAGACGTAGTAGTCGGCGCCGGCGATGAACCGGTCGTAGGCGACGACCTTGACGTTCTGCGACTTGGCGTTCGAGACGATGGTCTGCGCCGCCTTGCCGTCGACGGCGCTGATGACGAGCACCGACGCGCCCTGGGTGATCGCCGCCTCGGCTTGCTGCTGCTGCTTGGCGGCGTCCTGGCTGGCGTTGCTGTAGAGCACCTCACAGTCGGCGCAGTCAGCCTTGACACCGGCCTCGAAGAACGGCTTGTCGAAGGCTTCGTAGCGGGCGGTCTTGTTCTCGGGGAGGAGGAGGGCGATCTTCTTCGCGTCGCCTCCCGCGTCCGAGCCGCTACCGGAGTCGGATTCACTGTCGCCGCAGGCTGACAGGGCGGATGCGGCGAGGACGAGTGCGCTCGCCGCGCCTGCCCAGCGGATGTGTCGTGTGGTCATGCGCGGCCTCCTGTGCCGTATCGCGGCCGCAACGT
>JBOFJB010000072.1:0-2424 GCA_051650465.1 Dermatophilaceae bacterium
CGGGAGTGTCCACGAGGAACAGCCCGCCCAGGCTCCACCACGCCTGACCACCGAGGTTGGCCTCGCTTTCCTGGTCGAGCAGCACCACGGAGCGCCCGGCCGCGGCGAGTTCGCAGGTGGCGACCAGCCCGGCCAGCCCAGCACCTACGACCACGGCATCGGCATCCATGGGGTCCGACCCTAAGCGCTCGCCGTCGCCGAGGCCCATCGACACCTCGCCGGGCCGACGGCATCCGCGACGACACACGGCAGGTGCGGCGGTCGACACCCGTCCGTAGCCCGCACCCGGACGAGGGGACATCGCACCCCGCGCGGATGACGGCCACTCCCTAGGGTGGGGTGGGTGACCGCACCCCACCCTGTCCCGGCCGGGCGGCCGCTCGCTGCAGTGCTCAGCGCCGCCACCGCCGTAGGGGCGCTCGTCGGCGGCTGGACGTGGGCCGCGGCGGTACAGCCCGGCGGTTTCGACGCGGTCGCCGAGACGGTGAGCGCGCTGGCCGCCGAGGCGACTCCTCGCCGCTGGGTGATGACGATGGCGCTCGTCGTCACCGGGGTCGCCCACGTCATCACCGCCTGGGCTCTGGCGCCGGCTCGCCGGGCCGGCCGGGCGCTCCTCGCCGCCGGCGGAGTGGCGACCGTCGCGGCGGCAGTCTTTCCGCTCCCCGCGCGCACCGAGTCCTCGGCGCTGCACACCGTCACCGCCGCGTTCTCCTTCGGGCTGCTCGCCGTCTGGCCGTGGATGGCGGCTCGGCGCGGGGGGGCTCCCCTGCTCGCCCCGCGGGTAGCACGCACCGCGGCAGTCGTGCTCACGGCATCCGTCATATCACTCGGATTCGGTATCGGCAGTGACGTGTTCGGACTCCACGAGCGCATCGTCGCGGTGCTCACCGTGGGGTGGCCGCTGGCCACCGCGACGAGCGTCTGGTGGTGGGCAGGGCACCGGGTCGGGCCGCGCCGGGTGCGGCGCGGCCTGGAGACGCTGGTGCTCACCGTGGCCTGCGCGGCGGCCGGTGTCGCGGCTACAGCCACCTTCCCGGCGACGGCGACCACGCGGCACTACTCCGCCAAGGTATGGCTCGACCCCGACCCACTGGTCAGCGGCGAACTCGCCGCCTCGACCAGTTTCGGCGACGTGGTCCTCGACTTCCCTGGCCTCGCCCCCGGCATCCGCGCCGTTCCGCAGGTGGAGGCAAGCATCGCCGATGTGCTGGCCCGGCCCGGCGCCACCCTGACCACCCTCCAACCCGACCCCGAGGAGTTGACCACGGCGATCCGGGGCGCCGGTATCGACGTGCTGATGCGCTTCGCGCTCGGTGCCGCCGGGCTCGCCGTCCTGGTCGTCGGTGGTTCGGCCGCGATTCGCCGCCGGCGACCGCCGGCGTGGTTGGTGGCTTCCAGTGCGGTGGCCGCCATGGTCTCGACCGGCACGACGGCGTCAGCGGCGCTGTGGACCTACCAGCCCAGCCGCCAGCCGACGTTCACCACGACCGGCGTGCTCGGCACGATCCAGCAGAACGAGACCCTGTTCGGGGATGTCGAACAGCGCGCCGCCGACGCAACTCCCTACGTGCGCAATCTCATCGCGCTGTCGACGGCGCTGCAGAAGCAGTACGCGGAAGAGCCGCTCACCCGCGAGACGGCGCTGCGGGTGCTGCTGGTCAGCGACATCCACTCCGCAAACCAGTACGCGCTGATGCGTACGGTGATCGACGCCGAGGACATCGACCTCGTCGTCGACACCGGGGACCTGGTGACGTTCGGCACGGTGCAGGAAGGCGAACTGTCCGGCGTGTTCAACGGGATCGCCTCGCTCGGCGTGCCCTACCTCTTCGTGCGCGGCAACCACGACGCCACCAGCGCCACCGACACCGCCATTCTCACGAGGCTGGATCGGATCAGCAATGTCGTTCTGCTGCAACCTGCTTCGGGTGACTACACGGAGGTCGAGGTCGGCGGGCTCCGCATCGCAGGGTTCAACGACCCGCGATGGTACGGCGACTCCGGTACGGGAACCCGCAAGGCCCAGGTGCCCGCTCGGGACGCCTTTGCGGCCTCGTTCGACGGCCGGCCCTCGCTGGACCTGCTGCTCGCGCACGAGCCATGGGCGCTCGACGGCCTCGACGCCGGCGTGCTGGTCAACGGGCATATGCACTCCCCCGACCTGGAGGGAAATCGGATCCAGGTCGGCACGTTCACCGGTGGGGGGCCGTTCAGTTACTACCTGAACGACGACGGCGGGGAGGAACTCGTCGGGCAACCGTCGGCGTTCGACGTGCTCGCCTTCGGCACCGACTGCCGGGTGGCCTCGCTCGCCCGGTTCCAGTTCCGCGACATCGTCGAAGGGCGTCCGGCCTACGACAACGTGTCGTTGGTCAACGGCCGGCGCGTCGACCGCCGCGACCCCGAGCCCGGCCGGGTCTGCAC
>JBOFJB010000073.1:0-2999 GCA_051650465.1 Dermatophilaceae bacterium
ACGTCGACGAAACCCATTGCCACGAGAGGTTGTTCGACGCCGAGTCACCGTCGAGCAGGTGGGTGAGAAACCACCTCGCCCCGGCCTGCCAGGCGACCTGGCGATGGTGCACCAGGTACGAGGCGAGCCACATCCGCGCATGGTTGTGGAGGTAGCCGGTGGCCCGCAACTCCGCGCTCCAGGCGTCGACGCAGGCGAGGCCGGTACGACCCTCGTCGATGTCGGCGGGCAGGTCGGCGGTGTAGGCGGATGACGTGGCGCCGGTCTTCCAGCGCTCGATGTCGCGCCACACGTCGGCACCGAGCACTGCGCGGACCCGTACGTAGTAGTCCCGCCAGGACAGTTCCTTCACCAGGGTGTACGCACCGGCGGAGTCGACGGCGAGGGCGTGACGACGCACCTCGTCGAGGGTGAGCACGCCGTGCCGCAGGTACGGCGAAAGCCCGGTGACCGCGCCGTCGAGGGAGTTTCGGGTGCGGCCGTAGGTGGCCGGGTCGATACGACCGAGCCGATCCAGGGCCGCGGCACGCCCACCGCGAACGGCGGGCCGGTACGCACTCTCTGGTGCGTCGGCGTCGGAGATCCCGACGTCCAGGGGCCGATGTGGGTCGGGGTGCGCACTCGTCATCCGGCCATCCTCGCGCGAGTCGGGCCCGCGACCGCAGCGGCTGCACAGACCCTCGACAGCTAGCCCGCCCGACGGGCCGTGCCGCGTCAGCAACCGAAGCGAGCAACATCGGGGACGGCCTGCCGTCGCGAACTCCGTGCCACGGAAGGACGGCGCCGGTCACCAACGAGGTCAGCTGGCGCGGAGCCGCTCGACCGACTCACTGACCGGGCCGTCGGGTGGGGCTTCGACCACGTAACCGAGGTCGCGGAGAACCTCAGCGGCTTCGCCCGGCGCGTCTCGGACGCACGCCTTGGTCTGGAGGCGGCGCCAAGATTCGCGGCCATCCGCGAGATGTTGCTGCCACTCGTCGGCGGCATCGACACCGAACTCCTCGACCACCATGTGGAGCACGTCCTCAAGGGGTGGGCGGAACCGTGCCCCGCCCACCGGGAAGTGGAGCTCGCTCATATCGGGGGCCTGGGTCTTGCTGCGACGGCGAGCCCTACGGGATCGCTGCCCGGCGCGGGTCATGGCATAGGTCAGGGCGTCGCGGTGGCCGTGGATCTGCAGGTGGGCACCGGGAAGGCCCTTGGCGGTCCCGGAACGCAGGTACTCGTACCGGAAGAGGGCTTCGCGGTCTCCGCATGCCAGGACGTGGAACTCGGATCGGCTGATAGCCATGAACGTGCCCGGGGTGGCCTGGTTCTCACCACAGTCCTCGCCCGGCGACCCTCGCCCGGCAGCCGGCGGGCGCGGACGCGGACCCACCCGACGGCGCGCTGACGCCCGGCAGGCAGGCTGGGGGCCATGCCCGAGGGACACACCGTGCACGCCCTGGCCGCCCGGCTGGGAGACGCGATCGTCGGCGAACCGGTGCGGGCGTCATCCCCGCAAGGGCGATTCGCCGACGGCGCGGTGCGGCTCGACCGGGGCGTCCCGGAGTCGGTCGACGCCTGGGGCAAACACCTCATCGTCCGGATGACGCGTGAGCCGCTCGTCCTGCACGTGCACCTCGGGCTGTTCGGACGCTACTCGGTGCAGCGGCACCGCCGCCGCGAGACCGGTGAGCCGCCCACCGACCTGCCGGTCCGGGGCGCCGTGCGGCTACGGCTCACCACCGGCACCCACGTCGCCGACCTACGCGGCGCGACCGCGTGCGAACTGCTCGACCCGCCCGCGCTTGACGCGCTGCTCGCCCGGCTCGGCCCTGACCCGATCCGCGACGACGCGGACGGTGACCTCGCCTGGGCGCGGCTGTCCCGCTCACGCCGACCGCTCGCCGCACTGCTCATGGACCAGTCGGTCGTCGCCGGCATCGGCAACGTCTACCGCGCCGAACTGCTACACCGCGCCGCGCTCGACCCGTTCGTCCCCGGCCGCGACCTCGACCGAGGGGCCTGGGAACGACTCTGGCGGGACACCTGCGACCTCATGGCAGTGGGCGCCGCCACCGGCCGAATCGTCACGGATGACGCCGAACTCGCCACTGCCCGTGGCCTGCTCGTGCGCGGCGAGCCGGTGCCGCGGTGGCGACCTCGCTACGCCGTCTACCGCCGGAGCGGGCGGCCCTGCCCGCGGTGCGGCGCGGTCGTCATCCGGGAGGACTTGTCCGGTCGGGCGCTGCACTGGTGCCCCGGCTGCCAGACCCTCGGCCGCACCGCGCCCCTTCCCGAGCGGCTTCGGTGACGCTCCGTCAGGGCGGGGCCCGGCGGAGCGCCGGCGGATGGATCTGACAAACTCGTGACGCGTTCGTCCCGCCGCCCCGACAGGGCGCCAGTTGGCGGTAAACCACCGGTAGCGTCGGCCCGGTCGCTCAGCCGGCCGGTGACCTCGGCCGGCACAGAGCGCGCGATGCAGGCCGTTGACGTCGACAGACACCAGGAGATGGACCGCCGATGAGAGGGCTGCCCGAGTTCCGGCTCGAGACCCACTTCTCCCGCTGGGAGGCTGCCGCGACACACCATCTGACCGCGTCAGACGCCGAGACCCTCACAGTCGGTGAACTCCTCGACCTCGGTGGAGATGCTGCGCGGGCGCAACTCGAGGGTCTGGCGCTCGGCTACGCCAACTCGTGGGGGGCGCCAGCGTTCCGCGAGGCCGTCGCCCGGACCTACGACCAGATCGAGCCGGAGCACGTCCTCGCGTTCGCCGGCGCGCAGGAGGCGATGTTCTGGGCCATGCAGGAACTCGTCGGCGCCGGCGACCACGCCGTGGTCACGGTGCCGAACTACCAGGCGATGGAGTCGATTCCGCGGGCCGCCGGTGCAGAGGTCAGCGGCCTCGTCCTGCGGGAGGACACCGGCTGGGCGCTCGACCTCGACGAGTTGGACCGCCTACTCCGGCCGACCACCCGGTTGGTCGCGGTGAACTTCCCGAACAACCCGACCGG
>JBOFJB010000074.1:0-2959 GCA_051650465.1 Dermatophilaceae bacterium
CGAGAGGTGCCGCACGTGCACCGGACACTCACCTCTTCGGCGCGGCGCGCTTCCGCGTCGACCCGGTGGACCCGGTGCCAGACGTCGGACCGGCCGAGTCCGGGCCGGCGCTGGCCGTGCCATCGGTGTCACCGGCACCAGAAGACGGGCCGGCGCTCGCGGCCGCCCGCCCTTTGGCGGCGACGGCCCTGGGCGACTTCGGCGGCCGCTCCTTGGTCGCGGCCTTCCGCGTCACGGCGCCGGGGCTGGCGGGCCCCGCGACGGCGTCGGCCCGAAGCTGCTCGCCCTCGGCGGCCGTCATCACCTGATGTCCGCCGAACTGGCCGCGTAAGGCGGCGACCGCCTGCATGGTGGGCGACACCTGCTGCCGCGAGGCGAACCGGGCGAAGAGCGAGGCGGAGATCACCGGCATCGGCACCGACAGCTCGATCGCCTCCTCCACGGTCCACCGGCCCTCGCCGGAGTCGGACGTGTAGTCGGACACGTCGTCGAGCGTGGGGTTCTCCTCGAGCGCCTTGACCATGAGGTCGAGCAGCCAGGACCGCACGACGGTGCCGCGGCTCCAGGCCTTGAACGCGCCGGGCACGTCGTCGACGATGTCCTTCTTCGACAGCAGCTCGTAGCCCTCGGCATAGGCGTGCATCAGCCCGTACTCGATGCCGTTGTGCACCATCTTCGCGTAGTGGCCCGCTCCGACCTTGCCGACGTGCACGAACCCCTCGTCCCGCGGACCCTCGGGACGCAGCGCATCGAAGATCGGCATCGCCTTGCGCACGTTGGATGCCGCCCCACCGACCATGAGCCCGTAGCCGTTCTCGAGCCCCCAGATACCGCCGGAGACCCCGCAGTCGAGGTAGCCGATACCGTGCGCCCGGAGCAGCTTCTCGTTCTCGGTGTCGTCGGTGAACTTGCTGTTGCCACCGTCGATGACCAGGTCGCCGCGCTCGAGCAGACCGCCGAGCTTGGCGACCGTGTCACGGGTCGGAGCCCCGTGCGGGACCATCACCCAGACGACCCGTGGTGCGTCGAGCCTGCGCGCCATCTCGGCCAACGACCTGACGTCCGCGATGGACTGGTCACGGTCGTATCCCACGACTTCGTGGCCGGCCCGGCGCAACCGCTCGCGCATGTTGCCGCCCATCCTGCCCAGACCGACCAGACCCAGCTGCATCGCGATCTCCCTCGTGGTGTGTGCGCATTGACGGTGGTGCGTTGTGGCGAAGGCTACGCCCCGTCGGCAGCTCGCCGAGGTCGCACCGAACCGCGACCGGAGGTCAGGACGCGAAACGCACCGGCATCAGCACGTACCGGTATGACGTGTCGGCCTCGCCCTCGGCCTCGGTCTGTCCGCTGAGCACCGCCGGGCGGGAGGGTTGGGTGAAGGACACTCGGGACCACTCGGTGCCGACCGCGCCGAGTCCGTCGAGCAGGTAGCCCGGGTTGAACGCGATCTCGATCTCGGGGCCGGAGAGTGCGGCCTCGACGGCCTCGGACGCCTGGGCGTCATCCCCCGCGCCGGCCTCGATCGCGACCTGCCCGTCGGTGAAACGCAGACGCACCGGCGTGTTGCGCTCGGCGACCAGCGCAACGCGCTTGACGGCCTCGACCAGGTCGGCGGTGCGAATGACGGCCTCGCTGTCGGATGACGTCGGGAAGATCGAGCTGACCTTCGGATACTCGCCGTCCAGCAGGCGGGAGGTGGTGCGCCGACGACCGGCCTCGAACCCCACCAGCCCGTCGCCGCCGGCTGCGGTGCCGAGGGCCACGTCGACCGAACCGCTCGCACCGAGCGCCCGGGCGGTGTCGGCGAGGGTGCGAGCGGGGACGAGCACGACGTGGCTCGCGTCGGTGGTGGTGGGGTTCCAGTGCAGCTCGCGCATGGCGAGGCGGTAGCGGTCGGTGGCGAGCAACGTCATCCGGTCTCCCTCGACCTCGACCCGCACGCCGGTGAGGATCGGCAGGGTGTCGCCGCGATCGGCCGCCACGGACACCTGGGTCACGGCCTGGGTGAACAGCTGACCGTCGACCGTGCCGCTGCGTTCGGGTGCACTCGGCAGGGTCGGGTAGTCGTCAGCCGGCATCGACAGCAGGCTGAACCGTGAGGCGCCACAGGTCACCTGCACCTTCGCGGACTCGGTCGCGACGTCGACCGGCTTATCGGGGAGGTTGCGGCAGATGTCGGCGAGCAGGCGGCCGAGCACGAGCACGGTCCCGCTCCCGGCGACCTCCGCCGCGACGGTGACCCGTGCGGAGACCTCGTAGTCGAACGCGGAGAGCGTCAGCGTGCCGTCGTCGCCGGCGTCGAGGAGGATGCCGGCGAGCACCGGCACCGGCGGTCGTGCCGGGAGCCCGCGGGCCACCCACGAGACCGCCTCGGCCAGGACGTCGCGCTCGACGCGGAACTTCACGGCTCACCGACCTTCTCCGGCGCGGTGTACCTGCGCGCCATGCATACCTCGGGCTGAGAGTCCGCCCGCTCTCGCGCGGTGGTGCGGCGTCGACCGGGACGGGCCCCCGACACTAGTGCACGGGTCGTCGACCTCGGTACCTCCACACCAGGGCGGCCGTTCGGGTTGCGGCGAGTGTGAAGGTCCTCGACCTACATGCATGGTCGTGGTCGGGGCGGATGGTGATCGTGATGAGCTCATCGTCGTGGTCGGAGCTGTGCACGATGTGGATGGTCTGGACTTCGCCCAGGTCGCCGGGCCCGGAGCTGGTGTGGACAGCGCGGGGATCTGGACGTGGACGACCAGTGGAGGCTGTGGACGCCGACCGGTCGTTCACACGCCGTCCACGTGTCCGCTGTCGGATGTCCACGTTCGCAGCGTGCTTGTCCACATGAATCCACAGGTCGCTGTGGATGACCTGAAACATCACCGAGACACGGGCGCCGACAGGGTGCTCGACGCCGAGGTTCTCCACAGGATCTGCCCACAGAGGTGGACCGTGTTCCCGGAGG